>JAJZAG010000410.1 GCA_021799555.1 Deltaproteobacteria bacterium
TGATCGCCTAAACCGATCAGGGGCTGGGAGGTTGATTTTGGGTGGGGTCGCTGCTAAAATAATAGCTGGTGAGGCGGCTAGGCAAAACTTGGTGGGCCGTAGTCGCTTGGATGGTGGTCGCTATCGTCGGCGGGGTGTTTGCGCTTGCGAGGGCGGCGCGTGCTTCCGATATCGCGGGTGTGATCAATAATCAGCCTGCTCCAGCCGTCAATATTCACGTTATCTACTCGAAGGATCTGGCCCGGATGATCGCCGAGCCGAACTCGCGCGTGCATATCTATGACGCGAATCCGCCGAGTGTGCGCGCGAGCGAGGGGATGATTCCCGGCGCGCGTCCGCTTTCTTCTTCTGACCGGTACAACGTAGCGGAAGAGCTTCCAACCGACCGCAACGCCAAGCTGGTTTTCTATTGTCACAATCTCCATTGAACGGCCTCGGACGATGCCGCCCGGCGGGCGGTTGCGGCGGGCTACACGGACGTAAGCGAGATGCGCGACGGAATCTCGGGATGGCGCGCGGCCGGGATGAAGGTCGAGAAGCCCGATGGCGCCGTCACGATCCCGACTGGTTCGGGCGGTTCTTAAGCGCGCTCGGGGAATCCGCGGCGACGCGGAGCGGACTCGCGATCGGCGGGCCGAATCGCGAAGTCGCAAGGGCCGCAAATGTCACTGCGAACCCATCGCAACGGCGAAAAAATCCGCTAAGCGCCGAGAGTTCTCCGCGGCGTCCCGCGCGAAATTCCTCCAAACGAACCCGCCGCGATTTTCCGCCGCGGCGCGCGATCGCATATAGTTGCCGCGTGCCTATCGACTCGCCGACGGCCGCGCTCACGCCCGCCGCGCAGGAAGCGGCGCCGCGCGAGCTGACGATCCGCGCGGTCGCGCTGGGAGTGGCGCTCGCACTGATCCTCGGCGCGGCTAACGCTTACCTCGGGATGTACGCCGGGATGACGGTGTCGGCGAGTATCCCGGCGGCGGTGATCTCGATGGCGCTGCTGCGGATGCTCGGCGGCGCGACGATTCTTGAGAACAACGTCGTGCAGACGATAGCGTCGGCGGGCGAGGCGGTCGCGGCGGGCGCGATCTTCACCTTCCCCGCGATCGTTATCCTGGGTAATCACGGACCGCTGCCGTATCTCGAAGTCACGGCGCTGAGCGCGGCCGGGGGCACGATGGGAGCGCTGCTGGTGGTCTTTCTGCGGCGCGCGTATATCGTCGAGGAACGCCTGCCGTTTCCCGAGGGCGTGGCGTGCGCGGAGGTGCTGCGAACGGGCGAAGGCGCCGCGTCGATCGCGCCACTGGCGTGGGGCGGCGCGATCGCGGCGATGCTCAAGACGGCGCAGGATATCGTGGGAGTAGTGCCGGCGGCGATTTCGGGCGCGCGATGGATCGGCGGCGCGGCGATTTCGGGCTCGGTGGATATCTCGGCGGCGCTGCTCGGGGTCGGCTATATCGTCGGCGCGCGGATCGCGATCCTCGTGTTCGCGGGAGGCGCGTTCGCCTGGATCGCCGCGATACCATTTCTGATGCTCACAAATCGGGGCGGTGCGTATCGCGGCGATGCGGCGTCGGCGGCGGCGCAGCTATGGAGCGCGCAGGTGCGCTACCTCGGAGTGGGCGCGATGCTGACCGGCGGGATCGTGACGCTGTGGAAGCTGCGCGCGCGAATCGGCGCGGCGCTCGCCGACAGCGTCCGGGTGATACGCGCTCGCGCGCCCGAGATTCAAGAGCGGACGGAGACCGACCTGCCCGCGCGCGTGATTGCCGGCGCGGTCGGATGCGCCGTGCCGGTGATCTTCGCGCTGTGCCTGATGCTCTCGGGGCGGGTGTGGCTCAGCGCTTCGCTCGCAATCGTGCTGGTGCTGATCGGATTTTTCGCGACGGCGGTCGCGGGATACCTGACGGGGATCGTCGGCGCGTCGAATAATCCCGTATCGGGCGTGACGGTGATCGTGCTGCTGGGCGTTGCGATCTATCTGCGGGCCGCCGGCGTGGCGAGCGCGGAGGTCGGAGCGCGGCTTGCGATTCTGGCGGGTGCGGTCGTCTGCACGGCGGCCGCGATGGCGGGAGACTCGCTGCACGATCTCGCGACGGGATCTCACGTCGGCGCGACGCCGCGCGCACTCGAGATCGGTGTGCTGATTGGCGCGCTCGCGGCGTCGATGGTGATGGCGCCGATTCTGAACCTGCTCATCAGCGGCTACGGAATCGCCGCGACGGCGACGGCGAAAGCAGGCGCGCTCGCGGCGCCGCAAGCGTTCCTGATGGCGAAGGTCGCGCAGGGGGTTTTCGGCGGCGGGCTGCCGTGGGGTACGATCGCGGCGGGAGCGATGCTGGCCGCGATTCTCGCGGCGTCGGACGCGGCGCTCGAGGCGTCGGGCTCGGCGTGGCGCACGCCGATCATGCCGGTGGCGATTGGACTCTATCTTCCGTTCGGGCTGAGCGCCGCGATCCTGATCGGTGCGATCGCGCGGGCGCGCTTTGGGGAGCGCGGCGGCGCAAGCGGCGGCACGGGCGTGCTGTTCGCGGCCGGACTGATCGCAGGCGAAGCATTGATGGGAGTCTCAACGGGGGCGCTGATCACGGCGGGGATAAAGCTGCCGCTATTCCAATGATCGCGCCGCGATACATTGACGCAGATAGTCAAATGCTGAATGATTCCAGGCGCGCCCACGCGCTCCGGTTGCCGCGACCAACCTCGCGAAAGGAGTTGCGATGATAGCTTCTGGTCGAGCAGCGGTTCTGTTGCTGTTCGCGGCGGTCACATCGTCAGTTGCGGGATGCGCGAGCAACGCCGGATGGACCTACCGGCCCAACCCGCCGCAACTTACCGCGGCGCAGGTGCCGCTGACGCTCGCAG
>JAJZAG010000060.1 GCA_021799555.1 Deltaproteobacteria bacterium
ACGCGCCGATCAAGGCATCGACCTGACCCCTGACCCCTTTCCGCACGGGGAGGGGAACCTGAACGCGGAACGCGCCGATCAAGGCATCGACCTGACCCCTGAATCCTTTCCGCACGGGGAGGGGGACCGGAGCGCGGAGGGCGCTGACGCGCGAGGCGAGCGGGCGGCGGGGCAGCGCACTCTCGCGGGGGGAGCGGGTATCAGCAGCGGTCAGGCGCAGCGCCGGCCACCCGAGGACCGGGAGGGCATGATCGGCGCCGGCGGACATGGCGCGTTGCCGGACAGCAGGAGCCGGGTTCAGGAAAAAGGGACTGCGGAAATGGCGCGGGGTCCCACTGCGAGCGGCGGGTACGCGGTTGCGGCGGTTGACGTCTCAACCGGCGAGTTTGTCGCGGCGCGGATCTCGAATCGGCACGCAATTGCCGAAGAGCTTGCGCGGCTTGCGCCGCGCGAGGTCGTCTATCCGGCGGGAGACGCGGAACTTAAAGCGCTACTTGAAGAATATCCGGCGCCGGTCACTGCGCTCACGGCGGGCGCGCAACCGGGCGAAGCGGCGCGCGCGGCACTCTTGCGGCGCTTTGACGCCGGCGCGATCGCCGGGCTCGCGCCGCCGATCGTTCGCGCGGCGGGCGCGGCGCTCGGGTATCTCGAAGCGAATTTCGGCAGCGATTTGGCGCATCTCGCGCCACCGGCGGTCTATCGCGCCGCCGAATTCATGATGGTCGATGAAACCACGCGGCGGCATCTCGAACTGGTCGCTTCGAGCGACGGCGCGCGCCGCGGATCGCTGCTCGCGATCCTCGACGAGACGGTCACGGCGGCCGGCGCGCGCACGTTGGCCAACTGGATCGTCTATCCGCTGCTCGATCTCGGGGCGATCGCCGATCGGCACGACGCGGTCGGCGAGCTGTTCGATTGCGATCTGGGCGGCGTGGTCGATAGCTCGCTCAAGCGAATCGGCGACCTCGAGCGGACCGCCGGGCGAATCGGCGCGATGCGGGCGTCGCCGCGCGATTGTGTGCGCCTGGGCGGCGCGCTCGAAGCGGCGGCCGCGCTGCGCGACTGGATGGGCGCGCGCAAATGCCCGATGCTGCGCGAGCTCGCGGCGCGGATCGCGCCCGACCCCGCGCTCGCACCGCTGATCGCGGCGACGCTCGGCGACGAGCCGCCGGTGAATCCGCGCGACGGCAATGTGATCCGCGCGGGCTTCAGCGCCGAAGTCGACGAGCTGCGCGGACTCGCTTCGGGCGCGCGCGGCGTGCTTGCGCGGCTCGAAGTCTCCGAGCGCGAGCGGACCGGAATACCGTCGCTCAAAGTCCGCTACAACAACGTCTTCGGCTACTATATCGAAGTCACCCGGACCCATCTCGAACGCGTGCCGGCGGATTATCAGCGCAAGCAGACGATCGCGGGCGGCGAACGCTTCACCACCGCGGCGCTCAAGGAGCTGGAGGGCAAGATCCTTTCCGCCGAAAGATCGCTCGGCGAACTCGAACTCCAGATTTTCACCCGCCTGCTGCGCGACCTGCAGGCGCATAGCGCCGCGATCCTCGCCGCCGCCCGCGCGATCGGCGAGTTCGACGCGCTCGCCTCGATGGCCAAAGTCGCGCGGCGGCGCGGCTACGTGCGGCCCGCGATGAACGCCTCGCGCCGGATCGTGATCCGCGACGGACGCCATCCGGTGCTCGAAGCCGGGATGCGGGCGGGCGAGTTCGTACCCAACGACCTCGAGGCCGATCCCGAGACGCGCCAGTTACTGCTGATCACGGGGCCGAACATGGCCGGCAAATCGACTTATCTGCGGCAGGTGGCGCTGATCGTGATAATGGCGCATATCGGCAGCTTCGTGCCGGCGACCGAAGCCGCGATCGGAATCGTTGATTCGGTGATGACTCGAATTGGCGCGCGCGACGAGCTGCGCCGCGGTGAATCGACCTTCATGGTCGAGATGAGCGAGACCGCGCGCCTGCTGGGCGGATTGACCGAGCGAAGCCTCTTGCTGCTCGACGAGGTCGGGCGCGGCACGAGCACGTTTGACGGGCTCGCGATCGCGTGGGCGGTCGCCGAATACCTGCACGACTCGGCGCGCGCCAAGGTGCTGTTCGCCACCCACTTCCACGAGCTGACCGACCTTGCACGCGAGCGTCCGCGCGTGAAGAATTTGAGCATGGCGGTGCGCGAGTGGGGTGGCGAGGTGTTGTTTCTGCGCCGGGTAATCGAAGAGCCGGCGTCGCGCAGCTACGGAATCGAGGTAGCGCGGATTGCCGGGCTGCCGGAATCGATTATCGCGCGCGCGCGCGAAATCCTGTCCAATCTCGAACAGGGCGAACTCGACGAATCGGGCGGCGTGCGGCTCGCCCATGAGCGGCGCGCCACACGCGCGTCGCCGCAGCTCGGACTGTTCGCCGCGGCGGAAAGCCGCGTGATCGACGAGTTGCGCGCGCTCGATATCGAGCGGATGACGCCGGTCGAGGCGTTGAGCGCGCTTGCGAGGTTGCGCGCGCGGCTCAAGAAGGACGGCGTCTGAAGCCGCGATCGCGGCGGCGACGGCAAGGCGGCGGTGGTGAGGGAGACGGGAAAATCGCGGCGATATGCGGGCAGCGCCGCGATCGCGATTGCGGCGGGCGCGTTTGCGTGCGCGGTCGCGCGCGCGGCGAATCCTCCGGCGGCGCTGACGAAAGCCTCGCTTGCGCAGTCCGGACCGGTCCGCGAGTTACGCTTCGGGTTTCAGGGCGGCGCGCCGCGCTGGAAAATCAGCGCGCACGGGCAGGAACTGTGGATCGACCTGCCGCACTGCGTAAGCGAGGTGCCGCCGCGCCCGCTCTTTGGCCGCGAGACGGCGCCGCTCGAAGCGGTGCGCGTGCTCGAGACGGCGGGCGCGGTCAGAATCGCCGTTCAGGTGGATGGAAAGATCGACTTCGCGATCGCGCGCCTGCGGCGTCATATCGTCCTGCGGGTCGCGCCCGCCGGCGCCGCGCCGAACCTCGCCGCCGCGCTGCTGACGATGCGCGAGTCGCCGGCGCGTGGCGCTCGGTCCGCGCCGCAGCGCGCCGAAGCGGGGGCGGTTCCGCGCGCCGCCGCGATCGCGCCCGCCGCCGCGGCAACTGCCCGGAGCGCGCCGATCCGGGGGCATCCGCTCGTCATGATCGATCCCGGCCACGGCGGCTTCGACCCGGGAACCAGCTCGGCGAGCGGGCTTCAGGAAAAGACCTTGGCGTTAGAGATCGCGCTACGGCTGCGCGCGGCGCTCGAAGCGCGCGGAATCAGCGTTGCGATGACGCGGACTACCGACGTATTCATACCGCTGGCCGGCCGCACCCGGATCGCGAACGAAGCGGGCGCGGACCTGTTTGTTTCGATCCATCTGAATTCGAGTCCGAATCCGGCCGCGAGCGGAATCGAGGTCTATTACCTCAACAACACCACCGATCGGGCGACGATCCGGCTTGCGCGGATGGAAAACGCGCAGGCGGGCGGCGGCTATGGCGCGCTGCAGGCACCCAACTTAAACTATATCCTGACCGACTTGCGGCAGAACTATAAGGCGAACGAAGCGGTTGCCGTGGCGCGAATGATCGACGCGCAGGCGGTGGCGGACTTGGACGCGAATTTCAACCTCGAGGTGGGCGCGCTGGGAGCGAAGATGGGGCCGTTCTATGTGCTGGTCGGCGCACGGATGCCGGCGGTGCTGGTCGAGTGCGGATTCCTGTCCAATCCGGCCGAGGCGCAGAGGCTTGAGTCCGCGCGTTATCAGCAGGTGCTCGCCGGCGCGATCGCCGCGGCGATAGCGCATTACTTCAACGCCGACGCCGCGGTGGGCAATCTGTGAGTATCGCGCCGCGCACCGAAGCCGCGCGTCCGGCGCGCCGTCCGGCGCCGCGCGGCGAGGATTTCCTGCTCCGCGAATTCGAGGCCTCGCGCACACCGGGGCAGACCGCGCGCACGTATATCGAGTCGGTGCGCACGGAGCTGGCCGAGGCGCACTATGGCGGCGCCAGCGGCGGCGAGATCGTGCGGCTGTACACGGCGGCGATGGACGATCTGCTGCGCGCGCTGTTCCGCTACGCGGACGCCGAGCACGGCCGGCGCTTTCCCAAACTCAACCAGAGAATCGCGATCGTCGCGCGCGGCGGCTACGGACGCAGCGAGCTTAATCCGCAATCGGACGTCGATCTGTTGTTCCTGCATGACTACAAGCGCGGGCCATACGCCGAGATTGTCACCGAGATCATCCTGCACGCGATGTGGGACGCCGGGCTCGTCGTCGGCCAGGGCGTACGCACCGCGCGCGAATGCGTGCGGCTGGCGGGTGACGACTTCAAGGAAAAGACCGCGCTGCTCGACGCGCGCTTTCTGGGGGGCGACGAAAAGCTCTACGCGGAACTCGACAAGCTGCTCGTCGCCGAGGTGTTAAACCGTAACCAGCAGAAATTCTTCAAGGCCAAGCTCGAAGAGAGCCGCGAGCGCCACGCGAAATACGGCGACTCGATCTACCTGCTGGAACCGCAGATCAAGGAAGGCGAAGGCGGACTGCGCGACCTGCACACGGCAATGTGGCTGGCGAAGGTCAAGTACAAAGTCCGTTCGCTCGACGAGCTGGTGCAAAAGGCGGTTATCACCGGCGACGAGCGCGACGCCGTGGTCGAGGCGCGCGACTTCCTGTGGCGGGTGCGCAACTCGCTGCACTTCATCACCGGGCGGCACTTCGACCAGCTCAGCTTCGAGATGCAGGAGCGGATCGAGCCGATGCTGGGGCTGCGGCCGATCGAAGGCCAGACGGCGGGATCGGCGCTGATGCGGGCGTACTATCAGCACGCGAGCACGATCTATCAATTCGCCGAAGGACTGATCGCGCGGGTGGTCGAGGGACCCACGGCGCGCGGGTTTTTACGCCGCACTCCCGTCAGGCAAATCCGGCCGGGCGTTCTGGTGCAGCAGAAGGTGCTCGCGATCGGCGACCCGGATTTATTCCGGGATGACCCGCTCAACATGATCGCGATCTATGCCGATTGCCAGGCGCAGGAAGTCGAGCTGTCGGGCAGCGCGTATCAGCTCGTGCGCGATAACCTGGGACGGATCGACGATGCGATGCGGCGCAATCCGGCGACCGGAAAGGCGCTCATGCAGATTTTGTCGCATCGCGGGCGGGTCGCCGACACGCTCGAGGCGATGCATCGCGCGGGCGTGCTCGGCGCAATCATCCCCGAGTTCGGAAACCTGTACGCGCGCGTGTTGCACGACCTTTACCATATTTACACCGTGGACCGGCATTCGCTGGTGGCGGTGCGCGAGCTCGAACGCTTGCGCGCGGGCGAGTTCAAGGAAACGACCCCGCTCTTGACCGAAGTCGCGCGCGAGCTCGATTGCCTGCCGCTCGTTTTCCTCGCTCTGTTGCTGCACGATATCGGCAAGGGCCACGGCCACGACCATCACGAACTCGGCGCGACGCTCACCGCGGAGGTCTCGAAGCGGCTGGGGCTGGATCCCGAGGAAATCGATCTGGTGGTCTTCCTGGTGCGAAACCATCTGATGATGTCGCAGGTGGCGCAGAAGGGCGATCTCGACGATCAGCGCACGATCGACGAATTCGCGCGGCAGGTCGGCTCGATCGATCGGCTGAAGGCGCTCTACCTTTTGACATACGCGGACATGCGCGCGGTCGCGCCCAAGGTTTACAACAACTGGCGCGACATGCTGCTGAGCGATCTCTATATGCGCGCTCTCAAGATCATGGAGCAGGGCGATCGCGAGGCGGTCGATCCCGCGCGCCGGCTGGCGACGGTCAAGAACGCGGTGCGCGAAACGCTGGCGCCCTCGGGCGCTGCGGCGGGCGAGATCGAGGCGTTTCTGGCCGAGATGCCCGAGCGCTATTTCTTTACCGTGCCGGAAGCCGATATCGCGCTGCACTTCGACCTGATGCGCGCGCTCGGCGACCGCCCCGCCGTGATGCGCCATCGCCATTTTCCCGATCTCGAATTCAGCGAGTTCATCGTCGTGACGCGCGACCGGCCGGGGCTGTTCTCGATGATCGCGGGCGCGCTCACCGCCAATAATCTCAACATCCTGTCCGCGCGCATAACGACCCGGGCGACCGGAATAGCGCTCGACGTGTTCCGCGTCTCGCATCTGATGGGCGCGGGCGCGATGGCGATGGAAGAAGACCGGTGGCAGCGGGTCCAGCGCGATCTCGAGCAGGCGGTAACCGGGGCGAAGGATATCGCGGAAATCGTCGCCGCGGCGCATCATGTGAAAAACGCCGGGCGCCGCTTCACCCGCCGCGTCGGCACCGAGGTCACGCTCGATAATCGCACCTCCGAGCAGTTCACGGTGCTCGATGTTTTCACGCAGGACCGCGTGGGGCTGCTCTTCACGATCACGCACACGCTGTTCGAGCTCGGGATGATGATCCATCTGGCGCGCATCTCGACCAACGCCGATCAGGCGCTCGACGTGTTCTACTTGAGCGATCGTGACGGCGCGAAGATCACCGAACTCGCGCGGATGCGGCAGCTCAAGGAAAGCCTCGAGGCGCGCCTCGCTGAAAATCCGGCGCAAGGGAGCGCGGCTTGAGCGGCTTCGGCTGGGACGAATTGATTGACGCGCACCTGGCGCGGCAGGCGGCCGAGCGCGGGCTTGCGCGCCATTCGCTCGAGGCGTACGCGCGCGACCTGCGCGATTTCCACGAGTTTTGCGAACGGCGCGGCGCCGCGCCCGAAGATTTGGACGCCGCGCTGCTTACCGCCCATCTCGAAGAACTGGGCGCGCGCTACGCGGTCGCGACCCAGCGCCGTCATCTCGCAAGCATCCGCGGATTGGCGCGCGAGCTCGTCGAGCACAAGATTATCGAGCGCGACCCTGCGCCGTCGATCAAGCTCAGGGCGCATCCCCGCAAGCTCCCCCGCACTCTCTCGCGGCGCGACGTCGAGACGCTGATCGAGACGATCGACGCCTCGACGACGCGCGGACTGCGAGATCGTGCAATGCTCGAAGTCGGCTACGGATGCGGTCTGCGGGTCTCGGAGCTGGTCGGGCTGAAGATGGCGCAGCTAAATCCGCGCGAAGGTCTCATCACGGCGTTCGGCAAGGGCGCCAAAGAGCGCTTGATTCCGTTAGGCGGTGCGGCCCGCCGCGCGCTGGCCGCCTATCTGAAGCGCCGTGACGAGGAATTCCGGGAGGCCGCCGGCGGCAAGCGCGCGCGCAGCGCGGCGATGCGGCGGACGAACGCGGTCTTCGTCACGCGGCTGGGCCGCGCGATGACGCGGCAGGGGTTTTTCAAGGCGCTCAAGGGTTGGGCGGCGTCCGACCCGCGCACCGCGTGGATCAGCCCGCACACGCTGCGCCACTGCTTCGCGACCCATCTGCTCGAGGGCGGCGCCGACCTGCGCGCGGTGCAGGAGATGCTCGGGCACAGCGATATTTCGACCACCCAGATTTATACGCACCTGACGCGCTCGCATCTGCGCAAAGCGCATCGCAACTTCCATCCGCGCGCGACTCGCGCGCAGGCCGAAAAAGGGACCGACTGAATTGAGCAACTTGAACGGAACTCTCGCGACCATCTCGATCGTCGCCATCCCGATTCTGTTCGCGATTATCGCACACGAAGTGATGCACGGCGTCGTGGCGCTGAGCCTCGGCGACGATACGGCGCTGCGCGCGGGTCGGTTGACGCTCAACCCGATTTCGCACATCGATCTGTTCGGAACCATCATCCTGCCGTTCGCGCTCTATCTGGTCGGATTGCCTGTGCTTGGCTACGCCAAACCGGTGCCGGTTGATTTCCGCGTGCTGCGCGGAGGACGCACCGGGATGCTGAAAGTGGCGGCGGCGGGGCCGCTAACGAACTTCACCCTGGCAATCGTAAGCGGGCTGGTGCTGCGAACGATCGCAGGGCAGATTTACGGCCCCGGAGGCGCCACGATCGTCAGACCGCTCGCTCTGATGCTGCAAACCTCGGTGATCGTCAACGTCGAGCTGGGCGTATTCAACTTGTTTCCGCTGCTCCCGCTCGACGGGGGACGCGTGATGTACGCGATCCTGCCGATGGGCGCCGCGCGCGTCTATGCGCGCACCGAACGCTATGGCTTTCTGATCCTGCTGCTGCTTCTATACACGCATTGGATCGACGCCGCGATCAACCCGGTCATGAACACCGCGATCAATGCGATCTCGTGGATGGTGCGCCTGTGAGCGACGAATCGCATCCCACGCCCCGGCTCGAAGCGGACGGCTCGCCGCGCTTCAAGCTGCCAATTTACGAAGGGCCGCTCGATCTGCTTCTGCACCTGCTCAAACGCGCGGAGCTCGATCCGCACGACGTCGCCGCCAGCATCATCACCGAGCAGTACCTCGCCTATCTGGAATTGCTCGATCAACTGAATCTCGACGTCGCGGGCGAGTACCTCGTAATGGCGGCGACGCTGCTCCTGATCAAATCGTTCTCGACGCTGCCGCATCCGGAACTTGCCGACACCGAGGAAGCCGAGGAGCTCAAGCGCGATCTGGTCGCGCGGCTGCTCGAATACCAGCGCTATCGCGAAGCGGCCGAGAAGCTCGGCGAGCGCGCGATCCTCGGACGCGACGTGTGCGCGGCCAAAGGCGAGCCGGTGCCCGACGCCGAAAGCGACGCGAGGCGCTTCACCGTATCGATCTTCGACCTGGTCGAGGCGATGGGCGCGGTGCTGAGGCGCATCGCCGATGCAACTCCGCGCGCAATCGTGCTGCGCGATATACCCGTGGCCGAGTGTATTCCGGCAATTCGCGCCGCCCTCGAAGGCGGGCGCACGGTCGAGTTCACCGCGCTATTCAGAGATTTGCGCGACCGCCCGATGGTTATCGCAACGTTCATGGCGATACTCGAGCTGATTCGGCGCGGTGAAATCGCCGCATGGCAGGACGAACGCTACGGACCGATCATGCTCGAGCGCCGCGGACAAAGCGCCGGCGCGCAACCCGGCTGAAATATTGACGACGGTGGAAAAAGTTGGAAGAGGAACGGCTCAAATCAATTCTTGAAAGCCTGCTGTTCGCGGCCGGAGAACCGGTCTCGATCGCGCGAATTGCCGCCGCGCTCGATGACGTTCCCAAAGCGGAGATTCACCGCGCTTTGAACGTGCTCGGCGCCGAGTATGCGGCCAATAACCGCGGCCTCGCGATCGAAGAAGTCGCCGGAGGCTATCAGCTCCGCACGCCAAAACATCATGCCCAATACGTCCGCCGGCTGCTCGCCGCGCGTCCGCCGCGCCTTAGCCGCCCGTTGCTCGAGACGGTTGCGATCATCGCATATCGCCAGCCGATCACCCGCCCCGAGATCGAGCAGTTGCGCGGAGTCGATACGGGCGGCGTGCTCGAAACGCTGCTCGAGCGCCGCCTAATCAAGATCGCAGGCCGCAAGGAAGCACCCGGCCGTCCGATGATGTACGCCACCACGCCCGAGTTCCTGGAAGTGTTCGGCCTGAAGGATCTCGAAAGCCTGCCCGACTTGAAGGAATTTCACGAAATCGAACGCGCCGTCGAGCAGGCCACAACCGCCCCGGTCGAAAGCATCGAAACGCATCCCGAAGACGCCACGTCTGCTCAAGCGCCCGCATCGGCGGACGAAGAATCGGCGCCGCAAGCCTTCGACAGCGTCGAGGCGCAGAAATCGACGGACACTGCTGAAGGCGAGAAGACCTCCACGCCCGAAAAACCCACCGATACGAATTAGGGAATCTCTGCGCGAGCTTGAGTCCTCAAGCTAAACAGAATGCGCGCGGTAAGAGTCCAGGATTTCTCGCTTCGTTCGAAATGACGGGTCGCCGGGTCTTTCCCTTATCAACTGATGCTTCTTCCCGCGCGGCCGCGTGCGCGGAGGATCCGGCGCGAGCCAGCGCATCGCGTGGCGACCGCGCGCGGGAGGGCTGCGCGGAGCTTCCTTAGCTGCCGGAGTCTTCGTATACGTCGGCGGCGGGGCTGTAATTTTCGAAGCGCGTGTACTGGTTCAGGTAAGTCAGCTTGGCGGTGTCGGTCGGACCGTTGCGCTGCTTGGCGATGATTATCTCGGCGACGCCCGGTTCCTTGGTGTCGCGATGGTACATCTCGTCGCGATAGATGAATCCGATCACGTCGGCGTCCTGCTCGATCGCGCCCGACTCGCGCAGGTCTGCGAGCAGCGGGCGGCGCTCGGGGCGCGTCTCGACCGCGCGGTTCAACTGCGACAGCGCGATGACCGGAACCCTGAGTTCCTTGGCGAGCGCCTTGAGCGAGCGCGAGATTTCCGAGATTTCCTTTTCGCGCGATTCGCCCGGCCGTGACGAGCGCATCAGTTGCAGATAATCGACGATGATCAGGCCCAGGTTGTTGTTCTTGTCGCGCATCAATCTGCGGCACTTGGCCTTCAGCGCGATCGGCGAGATGTCGGAGGAATCGTCAATCAAAATATTCGATTCGCTCAAGCGGTCGGCCGCCGCCACGAGTTTGGGAAAATCTTCCTTGCGAATATGCCCGGTGCGGACTTTGGAACTATCGACGCGCGCTTCCGCGCACAGCATCCGGAGCACGAGCTGCTCTTTGGACATTTCCAGCGAGAAGAATGCGACTCCGACTGGCGGCTCGGCGTGAATTGCCGCGTTGGCGGCGATATTGAGCGCGAGCGCCGTCTTTCCCATCGAGGGGCGCGCGGCCAGGATAATCAGGTCCGACGGCTGAAAGCCGGCGGTGATTCGATCGAGATCGTGAAAGCCGGTCGGCACGCCGGTAACCGCTTCCTTGCGCTCGTAGAGCCGCTCGATGATTTTGATCGACTCGACGGTCAGCTCGCGCATCCCGTAAAAGGCGGGTTTGATCCGGCGCTCAGAGATTTCGAAGACGCGATGTTCGGCGGCGTCGAGAAATTCCTCGACGTTGGCCGGCGCGTCGTAGGCGCCCGAAGCGATTTCGGTCGCAATCGAGGCGAGGTTGCGCAGGACCGATTTTTCCCGGACGATTCGCGCGTAGTGCGCGATATTCGCCGCGGTCGGCACGATCGACGCCAGTTCGGCGATATACGCGGCGCCGCCGATCATCTCGAGCTTGCCACGCGTGCGCAGCGCGTCGGTCAGCGTGATCGCGTCAACCGGCTGGCTATGGTCCGACAGGTCGGCCATCGCGCGGAAGACCTCGCGATGCGCCTCACGGTAGAAATCCTCGGCGGTGATCGTTTCGAGCGCGTGGTTGATCGCTTCGTTGTCGAGCAGGATCGCACCCAGCACCGATTGTTCGGCTTCGAGATTTTGCGGTGGAACGCGCTTTAGAATGTCATCCGCACTATCAGCCACACCACCACCTCCGACACGCGCAAGATCAGGTAAGGGGCGCGATTATGCGTGAACGGTCGAGCGCCATCAAGCTGTTGATTTAAGTTCAACACGTTATCCCGAACCAGTGAAGAGCTTATCAACCGCCCATCCACAACCGTTGTCATCGGCGGCGGCGCGTTTTCCTGCGCGCCAGCATCGGCCCCACGAGCATCCCGAACAAAAATCCACCGACATGCGCCCACCACGCCACCCCCCCGGCGATCGCGCCGCGCGAGCCTTCGATTATCCCGGCGTAGAGCTGCACGCCGAACCATACCAGCAGATAGATCACGGCCGGAATCTCAATCATCTGGATAAAAACGAAGATCGGCAGCACGGTCAGGATGCGTCCGCGTGGAAAAAAAATGAAATATGCGCCGAGCACACCCGCGATTGCGCCGGACGCGCCGATCACCGGCACCGTCGATTCCGGCGCCATCGCGACGTTGGCGATCGCGGCGGCGATGCCCGCGGCGAAGTAAAATGCCAGATAGCGGCGCGCGCCCATCCGGGATTCGACCGCTGCGCCGAAGATGAACAGATAGAGCATGTTGCCGGCGATATGCCATATGCTGCCGTGCAGGAACATCGCGGAGAAGATCGTCCCTAGCGGCGCGATAACTTTCGCCAACGGGGGCACCAGCCGCGGATGCGCCAGCGTTTCGGCGATGGCATTTGCCGCGCCGGTAACGCGCGCCGGAATCATCGCCATGCCGGCGATCATCCGAGCGGCGCGGCCGTGCGCCGTAATCTCCCAGACAAAAACCGCCAGGTTGGCCGCGATCAACGCCGAGTTCGCCGGAGTGAGCCGGCGCGGCGCTGCACTGTCACGAAGCGGGATCATCGGAGAAATTCCGGCTCCCGATGCCGCGGGAGCCGCGCGTATCGTACCGGCTCGGAACAGGCGGAAGCGAGACGCGTCGGAGCGGCGCTTGAGGAATGCGCCTGGGTGTGCGACAAATTTTGCGACTCCTCGCGCGCGCGGCGTCCGATAAATCGCGCTCGAGCGGGGACTCATCCCTGAGGGAGGTCAAGACCATGGAAGTTGTGTCACAGGAAGTGATGGTAGCGACCGGAGCCGAAAAGATGCCGGCGCATCTGGCGCGTCCGGCATCAGGCGGCCCCTACCCCGCTCTGGTCGTCGTGATGGAGGCGTTCGGCCTCAACGCTCATATCAAGAGCATCACCAACCGCTTCGCGGCCGAGGGCTTTGTCGCGATCTCGCCGAACCTGTACTTTCGCCAACCGAACAATGTCGTCCAATACAACGATTTGCCGGGTGCGTTCCGCCTGATGGGCTCGCTGAGCGACGATCAGATCGTCGCCGACATGACGGCCGCGATAAATTTCTTGAAGACGCAAAAGGAAGTGAAACCCGCGTTCGGAACGGTGGGATTTTGCATGGGCGGACGCATCAGTTTTCTGACCGCGTGCCGCAATCCCGACGTCAAGGCGACTGCGCCATACTACGGCGGCGGAATGGTGACCTCGCGTCAAGCAAACGCGAAGCCCCCGATCGCATACGTCGAGGGGCTTAAGGGTCCGGTGCTGGCATTCTTCGGCGGAAAGGACGCGTTCATTCCGATCGCGGAAGTCGATGCGTTCCGCGACGCCCTCAAGAAGGCCGGCAAGCCTGCCGAAGTGGTTTTCTATCCAGACGCCGATCACGGCTTCATGTGCGACGACCGTCCGTCGCATCATCCGCAGCACGCGAAAGAGGCTTTCGCGAAGACGATCGCATTCTTCAAACATAATCTTGCCTGAGGATTCGGCTCATCAGAGGGCTTCAAATCACCGATCGAGCGCGGGCCGGCACGCTGCGGTCCGCGATCGTTTTGGTCGCGTGGGCCATCTGCATCGGCGCGGCCGGCTGCTACACGTCGAGTTACCGCAAGGAGCTCGCCGCGAATACTGATTTGATCTCCCAGCTCGGTGACAAACTCTCCGACTACTGCCGCGCGGGATTCCTGATCGGCAACCGGCCGGTCTCATCAGAAGAGATGGGCGAATTCTATTACGCGCTCAAAAAGGCGCGTGAATTTTCCGCGATGACCGCAAGCCGCTCGACGCTCAAATCGCATCGCGATTTCGACGCGATGCTGTCGAAGTACGAGGATTTCCTGCGAAGCGGCGACGAGTATCGCCTTTCCGGCGCTCGCAATCCGGCACGGCTCGATATTCTGATGCGACAGCATCAGGCGGTCGCGTCCGCCGCCGCGAAAGTCCACGCCGACTTGGCGAGCGAGGGCAACTGAGCGAGCGGCCGCGTACTCGTCCGCGCGCCATTACAAGCGCCATTACAACTTGGGCCTGAGCCTCGATCGGTGCAAAAAAAGAACCGACCTAACCGCTACTCCTTCCCGCACCGGTTCTCGAATTTTGCCCGGACGGGTTGTGCGGGGCTTCCCTAGGTGGCGCGCTTGCGGTCTTCCTCGCGCTTGCGCAGTTCGACGCGCCGAATCTTGCCGCTGACCGTCTTGGGCAGTTCGTCCATGAACTCGATCTCGCGCGGATATTTGTAGGGTGCGGTGATGCGCTTGACGTGCTCCTGCAGTTCGCGAACGAGCGCGTCTGATTTGAGGGCGTCAGGCGCGA
>JAJZAG010000411.1 GCA_021799555.1 Deltaproteobacteria bacterium
AGCTGCGAGCGGCGTGTGGACGGGAGGTGGAAGCGCGGCGCGATGCGATGCCCGCAGTGCGGAAATGATTGCCAGCAAGGCGCGCAGTTCTGCTCGCGATGCGGCACGCGAATGTTCGCGCCAAAGCCGGCGGCGGTGCGCGAATATATGCTCGCGAAAATCCGCCCCTCGATGTGGCGTTACGCCAACGCTTTGGTGGTGGGCGGCGCGATAATCGTTGGCGGCGCGGTCCTGCTGGTCAGGTCTCTCCAGACCCAGCCGCAACTTTGGCTGGCGGGGTTCGGCGTGATGGGCTTCGGTGCGATCGCGATTATCAATGTTATGATCGCGCGCCGCCGCCAGAGCTGGACCGTCACTTCCGATCGAATCTTCGAGCAGCGCGGAATTATCGCCACCTCGCGGCGCGAAATGGAACTTGCCGATATCCGTTCGGTCGAGGTCTCCAAGCGCGTGGTGCAGCGGATGCTGGGCATCGGGGACGTCACGATTGCCTCAGCGGCGAGCGCCGACTTCGCGATCCGCCTGCTCGACGTTCACGATCCCGACGGCATCGCAGAAACCGTGCGCAAGGCGCGCCTCAAGCGACTTGCCTGACAGGCCGATGTCCAAGCGTCCCGACCTTCGCTACGAACGCCGTCTTTGGCAAAGCGGCGTAAAAGCCGTTGCCGGCGTCGATGAAGCCGGAGTCGGCCCGATGGCCGGACCGGTAGTGGCGGCAGCCGTGATTTTCCCGCCCGAGGCCTTTATCAGAGGCGTCCACGATTCCAAGCAGCTCGCGCCCGAACAACGCGCGGCGCTGTTCGAGCCGATCCGCTCGACCGCGCTCGCCGTCGGCGTGGGAATCGCCGAGGTCGAAGAGATCGATCGGCTCAATATTTTCTGGGCCACGATGCGGGCGTGCGTGCGTGCGGTCGCCGCGCTCGGACGCGCGCCCGACCACGTGCTGGTTGACGGACGTGAAATTGCAGGACTCGCGCTTCCGCAAACCCGGATCGTCGGCGGCGATCGCAAGAGCTTCTGTATCGCGGCCGCCTCGATAATCGCCAAGGTCACGCGCGATCGGATGATGCTCGAGCTCGACACGCGCTATCCCGGCTATGGACTTGCGCAGCACAAAGGTTACTGTACCGCAGAGCACCTGGCAGCGCTCGACAATCTCGGACCGTCGCCGATCCATCGCCGATCGTTCGCGCCGGTCGCGCTCGCCGCGCAACGCAAGCTGAGTTTGAATTTATGAGGACGTTCCGGAATCGAATCGCCGCCGCCACGCTCGCGGCCTGCGCGCTGATGGTGGCCGCCTGCGGGCCGATCGCTTCAAACCCGATCGCGCTTCAATACACGCCGCGGAATTTTCTTAATCCCGCCGCGGGCGCAGAGGGCGTCGCCGTCCGGATCGTCGTCAACGATCGGCGCACCGGCAGGAGCCTCGGCAACGTCGAGGATCACTCGGGTACGCCGATCGCGCCAATCTTCGCCACCGGCAATATCGCCGATACGCTTGCGCATGCAATCTCGGACGGGCTTGCGACGCGCGGCTTCAACGTGGTCGCCAACGCACCGGTGTTCGTCACGGTCGATTTGAAGCACTTCGACTGTCAGTTTCAGTCCAGTATGCTGGCCGCATCGGCGAGTGCGCGGATGGTAATCGACGTAACGGTCGCGCGGGCCGGCGGCCCACCGGTTTTCTCGCAGAGGTTCTCCGGCTCCGGAACCAGCACCGGCTTCGAAACCGCTTCGAGTGAAAACGCCAAGCCCGCGCTAGATCGCGCGCTTAGCTCCGCCGTCAATCAGGTAATCGTCGATCCGGGCTTTATCGCCGCCCTCGAAAGCGCCTCGCGCGCGCCCGCCTGAGGCTCCATCCGCGCGGCGCGTTCTCTCGATTGCCTCGCGCGCGCGGCGCATGTTAGCAACCCCATCGATGCTGCACCGATTTCTCCGGCGTCTGCGCGCGATCAAGATGAAAGCTTTCCTCGCGCTGCTGCCTTTCGCGCTCGCACTCGGATTAGCGGGATGCACAACGGTTTATCCGACCCGCGTCGAGCTCGAATATCATCCGGAGCAAGTCTATGCGCCGGTCGATAATGCCGCCGGCGTCGCGGTTCGCGTCGTGGTCCGCGACGTGCGCACCGACCCAAGCGTCGTCGGGCAGACGCTCGACAGCAAGGGCGAGCAATCGACGCTGATCACGATCAAAAACGACCCCGATTATTTGCTGCAAAAATCGATGGAACAGGCGTTGGCGGCGCGCGGCTTCACCGTCGCAAACCATGCTCCGGTCACCGTCAACCTCGAACTCTCCCAACTCTACTCGACCTTCCAGCCCAACTGGCGCGTGGGCGACGCGCACGCGACCCTCGTCATGAACGCGCAAGTGATCGCGCGCGACGGTGCGGTGACCTTTTATCAGACCGTGTCCGGCGACGGCGGACGCAACGGCCAGGACCCGACCGGCGACAATCGTTCAGCGGGACTCGACCAGGCGCTCAGCCGCGCAGTGGACAACCTTGCGGACCGTAAGGACTTTCAGCGCGCGGTCATCTACGCCGACCGCTTGAGTCCGCTTCCAGTTCCGGCAGCGGCCCGCGCACCCACGCCGCGCACGACGACCATCTCTCCTTCTCGCTAGAAAGATCCCCGGCGACCCGTTTCGCGACGCCGCGGCATGGTCTAGCGTGGATCGGCGAGGGTCCGATCGGCCGGCCGCGGGGCAGAGTACACGATGAAAACGCAAGCCGACGAAAGATCCGCTCCCGCGCCGGCGGAGCGAAAATTTGACCTTTACCGCGCGATGCTGCTGATCCGGCGCTTTGACGAACTTGCCGCGCTGCGCGAATTGCGC
>JAJZAG010000061.1 GCA_021799555.1 Deltaproteobacteria bacterium
GCCGATACTTACCGAAGCGGGACTGAGCGGCGTTCTGGTCTTCGACGGCAACGGCAACATCACTGCTGACAGTTCCGTCAATGTCGCGCTTGCGGGCGTGACCTGCCCCGCCAGCGCCTACAACTCATCGAATGACGGAAAAACCTCTGGAACCTACTCGGTTACGTCCAAAGGCCCCTCGACTTTCGCCGCGAGCGGAAGCTTGACGCTGACTCCAGGAAAATTCAACACCGGCGGCGCCGGTACCGGCCCCTACTGCTCACAGACTGAGTTCTCGGTGCAGCTCAGTCTGGTCGGTCTGATTTCACATCATTCGATCGTGATCGGAACCTCGGGTGGCGGGACCGTCGGTTCGGCGGCGCTACCTACTTCCGTGACCTCTAGTCCAACCTCCACGCCGGCAACTCCCAACCCGGTCTGGGACATCGTGACGCATGGGAGCGGCGAACTGCAGTGATGCGCTCGGACGCTTCTTAGCCCAGGGCGGACGGCGGAGGCGAAGAACGCGTGAGCGCAATCGCCTCCGCCTGATTCCTTCCCTAATCGGCCACGCCGGCAGTCGATGAGTGCGGAACCGGTCGGGAGTGGATCCGGCCAGCCGTGCGCTCGCAACTCCGGCCTCGATAAGCGTCAGCCTCCGCCCGCAGCCCTCGTCTAGCGTCCGCATTGGCAGGGAGCCCAGGTAGTTGTTGGCTCCGCCGCCTGTGGTGGAGGAGCCGGTCGGCACTCGGATTTTTGCAACCTGATTGCGATTGTCTGAAATGAAACGCGTTCCGATACGGCGGGGGGTCAAGCTCACCGATCGGAAACCTAAGGAAACTTCGCACCACCCGTCCGGGCGAAATTCGAGCACCTGCGCGATCGGACGCGCCCCTCGGGATGCCGGCTCACCCCGCGACTTCGCTGCACATTTTGCGGAAAAAAAGGTATCGTTCCCGCGCGCGCGCCTGCCGCGCGCGAGGAATCCCGGACGGCTATCCGTCCGCGCCGCGACGACATGAGCCGATGCGGTCGATGAGGTGCGCGCGGAAGCGGCGCGTGCGGGTCAGCGGATGAGTGCGGGTGGGGCGGTTTCTTCGCGCAACATTTCGGCGTGGCGGCGCTCGGCCTCGGGGCGCGTCTCGGCGATCGTGCGGAGCATCTCGGTGTGGAGTCTTCCGTTGGAGGCGACGATATTGCCGCCGTTCAGGTCAAGCGGCGTGCCGTCCATGTTAGAGACCGAGCCGCCCGCTTCCTCGACGAGCAGTGCGCCCGCAGCCACGTCCCACGCCTTCAGCCCAAATTCCCAAAAGGCGTCGGTGCGGCCGCAGGCCAGGTTGGCTAGGTCAAGCGCGGCTGCTCCGGTGCGGCGCACGCCCTGCGTGCGCATCATGAAGGCCTCCCAGAAGGCGAGATAGAAGCGGCGCCGCTCGCGGCGATCGTAAGGAAAGCCGGTCGCGGCCAGCGCGGAGCCGAGCGTCGGCGTCGTGCTCACACGAATCGGTTTGCCATTGAGACATGCGCCGCGTCCGCGCTGCACGGTGAAGCATTCCCTGTGCAGGGCGTCGAAGATCACGCCGTAGCGCGTCTCGGCGCGGCGCTGATAGGCGATCGACACGCAGAATTGCGGAAACCCGTGCGCGAAGTTGGTGGTGCCGTCGAGCGGATCGATGATCCATCGATGGTCGCTCGGATGGGTGCTGGCGCCGCTTTCTTCGGCCAGGATCGCGTGGGTCGGGAAGGCGCGGTGGATCACCTCGATCACGGCGGCTTCCGACTCGCGGTCGGCCTCGGTTACCAGATCGATCGAGTTCGACTTGCGGTCGATCGTGATATGGGCGAGGCGCTTCAGATGGATTCTGCCGGCCGCGCGCGCGGCGCGCATCGCGACCTGTTCGATTTCGGTTGGCACAGCGAATTGAAGATAGTGCAGCGCGCCGGTACTTAAAAGGCGGTGATGCGGATTAATCGACAGCCGGCGTGCGCGCGGCTACGGAGCGGAAGCGCCGGGCTCCGCCGGCGCGAGCATCAGGCGCTGCGCGTAAGGCATGATCGTCGCGAACAGATCGACGCGTGAATCGAGCGACTTGCCCAGGCCCGAGAGCAGCCCCATCACGCGGTTCACCAGCAGGACGTCGCCGGGCACTTCGACGATCGGGTTTTTGCGCAGCGCACGCGGCAGTTGGTCGTTGAATTTCTCGACCAACTCCTGGTCCGCGTATGCCTTGTTGCGCGAGACGGTCTGGCCGAGGAACAAATCGGCGATCGTCAAAAGCGTGTCGGGCGATCCGTCGCGGGTGCGGAAGCCGAGTTCGGTGAAGGCGCGTATCGTCGCGGCACGGTCAGCGGTGAGAATCGCAAGCGTCAGGCGCACCATCCCGTCGCGGAACGCGGGCGGAAAATCCTTGGCCAGGCCGAAATCCAGATAGACCAGCCGCGGTCCGGGCTGGACCAGGATGTTTCCCGGATGGGGGTCGGCGTGGAAAAAGCCGTCGCGCAGGATCATCGCGCAGAACTGATCCATCAGCTTTTGCGCGACCGCGCGCTTGTCGATCCCGGCGCGTTCGAGCGCGGCTATATCGGTGATCTTGACACCCTCGATCAGCTCCATCGTCAGCACGCGCCGGGTCGAGAACTCGCGGTAAATTTCCGGCACGCCGACGGCGGGATCGCTCGCGAAGTTGCGCCGCATCGTGTCCGCGTTGTCGGCCTCGTGGATGAAGTCGAGCTCCATCGGGATGTACTTCAAGCCTTCGCGGGCGACGGCGCGGAAATCGAAGTCGCGCTCGAGCCACGCAAGCCATCTGAGGACGAGCAGGAGGTTGCGCAGATCGGCGCGCACGATCCCCTCGATTCCGGGATACTGCACCTTGACCGCGCAGCGGCGCCCGTCGTGCAGGCGCGCGGCGTGCACCTGCGCGAGCGAGGCGGACGCAAGCGGCGCGGAGTCGAACTCGGCAAACACGGTTTCGAGGCTGCGCCCGAGTTCGCGCTCGATCTGGGCGCGGATTGTCGCGAAGGGACGCGGCGGCACGCGGTCATGCAATCCCGCCAACGTCGAGACCCATTCGTCGGGCAACACGTCAGCGCGGGTTGCGATGAATTGGGAGGCCTTGATGAGCAGGCCTTCGAGGCGCAGCGCCGTCGTGTACATCGCGCGCGCCGCGCGTAAGTCCTGGCGGCGGTATAATCGGTCGCGGTTGCGGTTGGAGACGTAGCGGGTCCAGAGTTGGACCGACTTGTAGCCGGCGTAAACCCGGACCGCGAGCCACACCACCGCGGCGAAGCGCCATGTGCGCGTCGCGAGTCCGGGCGCGGGCGGATCGGAGGGGAACGGGATTTGGTCTGTGAGCGTCGAGGCCATAAGTAAAGTCGATGATTTGAACGGATTGACCGGGTGCAACTGCTACTACTGTAAATGAATGGCGGTGCGCATAGAATCCGAACCGGCACACGCGCGCGCCGGGCGCGTTTGACTCAAGCGGTTACCGGGCGCTAGGATTGCGTCCATGAAGTCAAGTAGCGTAGTTCGCCTGGTCCCCAATTCAATACGTGTCCTCTTGAGTTGAGACGGACTCCGATACCTGGCTTGAAAAGCCCCGCCGGATTCGAAGCCGGCGGGGCTTTTGTTTTTTCTAACGGGAGGGTTTGGTGCATAACGGCGGCGCGATCGGCGGCGTTATACGGCGCGACTACGCGGTGTGGTTCACCTACTCGCTGGCGGGCGGTTTTCTGTTCGGCGTGTATCCGATCTTCCTGCATTCGCGCGGGCTCAACCAGTTCGAGATCAACAGCGTGCTGGCGGGCTACTTCGTCGTAACGTTTCTGACCGACGTGCCGACGGGAGCGTTCGCCGACGCGCTGGGACGGCGGCGATCGTTCGTGCTGGGCGCGATGCTGCGCGCGGCGGCCTTCACCGTGTACTTCCTGGCGCGGCACTACTGGGTGTTCCTGCTCGCCGAGAGTATCGACGGTGTCGGCACAACCTTCAGCAACGGCGCGATCGACGCGTGGGGCGTCGATGCGCTCGACGCCGCGGGCTACGAAGGCCTGAAGGACGGCCTGTTCTCGCGGATCGCGCAGTTGACGACGGTCGGGTTCATGATCTCGGCGATCGGCGGAGCGTACGTCGCCAATATCAATCTTGCGTGGCCGTGGCTGTGCGGCGCCGCGGGCTACCTGATTGCCGCCGCGATTGGCTACGCGCTGATGGCGGGAGAGGGGCGGCGCGGAGCGCGGGTGAATTTAGGCGCGCTGCCGCGGATGATCGTGCGGCGCGTGATTGACGCAATCGGCGCAGGCTTCGAGAGCAGGACGGTTTTGATGCTGAGCGCGGCGGGCGCCATCCAGGTCGCGGCGTGGTCGCCGTACTGGCTGGAGTGGCCGCTGCTGTTCAATCAGAGCTACGGGGTGGGCGTGTGGATTATAGGCTGGATTTATTGCGCGCTCTCGGCGGGGCGGATGCTCGGCGCCGAAATCGTCTCGCGCTCGCGGCCCGATCGGGCGGCGCGGCCGGGGCGAATCAGCGCGCTGGTCGGCCTCGCAAGCGTGCTGCTGGCGGCGGCGGGGATGATGCATCGGCGGCCCAATGTCGTTTTGATCATCCTGTTCGTGATGAACATCTTTGCCGGCGCGACGCAGCCGCTCGTCTCGAGCTGGTTCAACGAGCAGATCGATCCGGAGCGCCGCGCGACGCTGTTGTCTTTTAACAGCACGTTCGCGACGCTGGGCGGATCGATTGGTCTGATTGCGAACGGGTTCATCGCCGATCGCGCCGGTTTGTCCGCCGCGTGGCAATTCGCCGGGATGCTGTCGATGCTGGCGATACCATGCTACCTCGCGCTGCGCGGCGACACGTTCGAGATTGGCGCGCAGACGGCGAAGTAGAAGACGCGCGATCGGACGGGGCCGCCGCTTCGCCGGGGGCGCGCTCAGCGCTTGGGCGATTTGCGGATGGTTTTCAGGATGAAGATGAAATCCTGCTTGGACAGGATCGAGCCGAGCATCGCGAGATGCGACAAGGCTTCCATCTCGTGGTCGGTGATCTTGTGGCGGGCGCGCAGGTCATGGTCGGAAGAAAACGACTCCCAGACCTCGCGCCGAAAGGTGGTGTCTTCGACTTGCTTTTTCGATGCGATGTGTTTCGTTGTCATTTTTCCCCTGCGTGGATCGAAGTTATACTAGATGCAGTTAATTTATGCAAACAGTTTGAGTACCTTGTCACAACAAAACGTGTCATGCCGGGTGCAATCGGGGTCTGAGCGGAATAGGTCCGTCTGACAGTCAGAAAGGACGGATCGAAGCGCCGCGATATTCAGAGTCCGGACGCGGCCTTTGATCCTGTTGCAGCCGTGCCACTAGCGGCGCGCCGGAGGGTCCGTTAAAACTATATTTCTCATGCGGCGCGGTGGATGCGCCCATTGACGAGGTTCGAGCGAAAACCAAATGGATTTCCCAAGAATCAAACGCCTGCCGCCTTATGTCTTCAATGAAATCGGCGATCTTTGCCTCAAGGCGCGCCGGGCCGGCGAGGACATTATCGATTTCGGCATGGGCAACCCCGACGATGCGACCCCGCCGCATATCGTCGCCAAGCTGGTCGAGGCGGCGGCCAAGCCCGCCAACCATCGCTACTCGGTCTCGCGCGGCGTGTACAAGCTCCGCCTCGCGATCACCGACTGGTACAAGCGCCGCTACGGAGTCGAACTCGATCCCGACGGGGAAGCGATCGTTACGATCGGCTCGAAAGAGGGTATCGCGCACATGGCGCTCGCGATCCTCGACCAGGGCGACGTGGTGCTCGCGCCGACGCCGACCTACCCGATCCATCAGTACGGATGCATCATCGCGGGTGCGCAGGTGCAGGGCGTACCGATGCGCGCGACGGGCGAGGAATTTTATGAAGAGCTGACCGCGATTGTGAATCGGACCTGGCCGCGTCCGAAATTCATGATCATGAATTTTCCGCACAATCCGACAACGGCGACGGTGGATTTGCGCTTCATGAAGCGGGTGGTGGATTTCGCCCGCGAGAATCGGATGATGGTCGCGCATGACTTCGCGTACGCCGATTTGTGCTTCGACGGCTACCATGCGCCGTCGTTCATGCAGGTGAGCGGCGCCAAGGAAATCGGCGTGGAATTCTTCACGCTGTCGAAGAGCTACAACATGCCGGGATGGCGGGTCGGTTTCGCGGTGGGCAACCGCGAGATGATCGGCGCGCTGGCGCGGCTGAAATCGTACTTTGACTATGGGATGTTCGCGCCGGTGCAGGTCGCGGCGATTGCGGCGCTCAATGGACCGCAGGATTGCGTTGCGCGGATCAACGCGACCTATAAGAGCCGCCGCGACGTGCTGGTCGAGGGTCTCAACCGGGCGGGATGGCCGGTCGAAAAACCGAAAGCGACGATGTTCGTGTGGGCGCCGATTCCGGAGCCGCTGCGGCACATGGGCTCGATGGCGTTTGCGAAGTTCTTGCTCGCCGAGGCCAAGGTCGCCGTGTCGCCCGGGGTGGGCTTCGGCGCCGACAGCGACGGGTTCGTGCGCTTCGCGCTAATCGAGAACGAGCATCGCACGCGCCAGGCGCTGCGCGGAATCCGCCATGCTCTCGCGGGCGCGGGCGCGGGCGTCAAAACCCGGCGTGCAGCCGTCGTATCCTGAAAGTATCCGTGCGCCGCGGTGAATTCTTGAAACCGATTCGGCTCGCCCTGCTCGGGTGCGGCACCGTGGGCGGCGGCGTGGTGAAACTTTTGCGCCGCAATGCGGCCGCATACGCGCACAAACTTGGCGCGCCACTCGAGCTCGCCGGCGTTGCCGACCGCAGCCTCAAGCCGGATAGGGCGCTCGGGCTGACCCGGGATTTGATCACGCGCGACGCCGCGGCGCTCGTGGTGCGCGAGGATATCGATATCGTCGTCGAGTTGTTCGGCGGCCAGGAACCGGCGCGCAGCCTGATCCTGCGGGCGCTTGCGTCCGGCAAGGACGTGGTGACCGGGAACAAGGCGATGCTCGCCGAGCACGGCGCGGAAGTTTTCGGCGCCGCCGCTCGCTGCGGCCGCGCGGTGGGATTCGAGGCCGCGGTCGCCGGCGGAATTCCGATTATCCGGACGCTGCGCGAGGGTCTGAGCGGCGACCGCCATCGCGCGGTATACGGAATCGTCAACGGAACCTGCAACTCGATTCTCACCACGATGAGTCTGCGCGGCGCCGAATTCAAAGACGCGCTGGCCGCCGCGCAGCGCGCCGGACTTGCCGAGCCGGATCCGACCCTCGATATCGGCGGTCACGACGCGGCGCACAAGCTCTGTCTGCTCGCCGCGCTCGCGTTTGGCGTCATGTTAAAGCCCGCGCAGGTCTATACCGAAGGCATCACGCGCGTCACGCAGGACGATATCGCATACGCGCGCGAGCTTGGCTACACGACCAAGCTGCTCGCGATCGCAAAGGAAGACCACGGCGCGATCGAGGCGCGGGTGCATCCGACGCTCCTGCCGCGCGAGCATGTGCTGGCCAATATCAACGACGCCTACAATGCGATCTATATCGACAGCGACGCGCTCGGCACGACGCTTTATTCCGGTTTCGGGGCGGGCCAGCTGCCGAGTGCGACGGCGGTGCTGGCTGATATTATGGAAATCGCGCGCGAACGGCGCGCGGGCGGTGCGGGACGCGCGCACGCGCTGGGGCATCCTGTGGAACTTATCCGGCGCGCCCGTGTCAAGCCGATGGCTGACGTGATATGCGAATACTATCTGCGTTTCATGGCGCGCGACGAGCCCGGGGTCCTGGGAGCGATCGCGTCGGTTTTGGGGCGCAACGGGATTTCGATAGCCTCGGTCATCCAGAAGGGCCGCGGAGGAAAGAAGACCGTGCCGGTGATTATGCGCACCCATGCCGCGCCTGAGCGCAACCTGGTCCGCGCGCTCGCGCGTATCGAGCGCACGCCGATGGTCGATGCGAAGCCGGCATTTATCCGGATCGAGGAGAATCTGTAGCGCGATGGCGGAGCATAACCAGTATCCCGACGATCCGCCTCGGCTCGGCAGGTGGCCCGGCTTGATCGAGTATTACCGGCGCTTTCTGCCGGTTGACGACGACACGCCGATCGTGACGCTCAACGAGGGCAACACGCCGCTTATCGAAGCGCCGCGGCTCGCCGAGCGGATCGGGCCGAATATCAAGGTTTACTTGAAGTTTGAAGGGGCCAACCCCACCGGTTCGTTCAAGGACCGCGGGATGACGCTGGCGATCTCGAAGGCGCTCGGCGAGGGCGCCAAAGCTGTCATCTGCGCCTCGACCGGCAACACCGCCGCATCGGCGGCGGCGTACGCGGGCCGCGCGGGACTGCGCGCCTTCGTTTTGATTCCCAGGGGGGCGGTCGCGCTCGGCAAGCTTTCGCAATCGGTGATGCACGGGGCGAAAGTGCTCGAGATTATCGGCAATTTCGATATCTGCCTGAAAGTGGTTCGCGATCTGGCCGAGCGCGATCCGGTGCGAATCCGCCTCGTCAACAGCGTCAATCCCGATCGGATTGCGGGCCAGAAGACCGCGGCGTTCGAGATCTGCGACGCGCTCGGCGACGCGCCAACGCATCATTTTCTGCCCGTCGGCAACGCGGGCAATATCACCGCGTACTGGGCCGGTTATCGCGAGTATCGCGACGCGCAGCGCGCGTCGCGGCTGCCCAGGATGATGGGATATCAGGCGGCCGAATCGGCGCCGATTGTCCTGGGCCATCCGATCGACGATCCGCATACCGTCGCGACGGCGATCAAGATCGGCAATCCGGCAAGCTGGAAGAGCGCGGTCGCCGCGCGCGAAGAATCGGGCGGCGTAATCGACATGGTCACCGACGCTGAAATTCTCGCCGCTTACCGCCTGATCGCCGCGGGCGGCGTGTTTGCCGAGCCTGCTTCGGCCGCGTCGGTGGCGGGACTGATCAAATTCGGCGCGTCAGGCGCGATCAAGCCCGGCTCGGTATGCGTCTGCACGCTCACCGGCCACGGCCTCAAAGATCCCGACACCGCCCTTAAGAACCTCAGCAACACGATCGTGCTTGAGCCTGACCTTAACAAGGTGATGAAGATCGTCGAGCAGGGATGAGCGCTAGCGGCGGCTCCGGAGCACGACCATGAAGTACGTAATAATCCACGGCGACGGGATGGCGGACTGGCCCTGCGAGGAGCTCGGCGGCAGGACGCCGCTTGAAGCGGCGCGCAAGCCCAACATGGATTTGCTCGCGACGCGCGGCACGCTCGGGATGGTCGCGACGATTCCCGCCGGGATGCCGTCGGGGAGCGACGTCGGCACGATGTCAATGCTGGGTTACGACCCCAAGCGCTATCATACCGGGCGCGCCCCGATCGAAGCGGCGAGCCAGGGAATCGCGATGGGACCGCGCGACGTTGTATTCCGCATGAACCTGGTGTCGCTCGAGGCGTCGCCCGCGGGCGCGCAGGTGATGCAAGACTTCACGGCGGGGCATATCAGCAGCGAGGAAGCGGCGCGGATTGTCGCCGACCTCCAGCACGAACTCGGCGGTGACGGAATCGAGTTCAAGAACGGCGTCAGCTACCGCCATCTTATGGTCTGGCGCAACGGGATCGGCACAACCAAACTGACCCCGCCGCACGATATCACCGGCAAAGAGGTGAGTGCTTACCTGCCGGAGGGCGACGGTGCGGAGCGTCTGCGCGGTTTGATGGAGCGCGCGGCCGCGATCCTCGCGCGTCATCCGGTCAACGCCGCGCGCCGCGCGCAGGGCAAACCCGCGGCGACTTCCGTGTGGTTCTGGGGGCAGGGCACGCGGCCTGCCGTGCCAACGCTCAAGGAGCGCTTCGGAATCGATGGCGCCGTGATATCTGCGGTCGATCTGGTCAACGGAATCGGACGGTTGGCGGGTCTCGAGCCGATCAAAGTGCCGGGCGCGACCGGATTTCTCGATACCGATTACGGCGCGAAAGCGCGCTACGGAATTGAATCGCTGAAACGCCGCGACTTCCTGCTTTTGCATATCGAGGCGCCTGACGAAGCGGGCCACATGGGCCGCGCTGATTTGAAGACTGAAGCGATTGAGAGAATTGACGAGTTGATCGTCGGGCCAATGCTGCCCGCGCTCGCCGCGATGGGCGAGTTTGCGATTCTGCTCCAGCCCGACCACGCAACGCCGTCGAAGCTCAAGACTCATTCGCCCGAACCTGTCCCATTCGCGCTGATGACTTCGAAGGCCTACGCGCGCGCAAATCCGCCGCCGCGCCGCTATACTGAGGCCGCGGGCAAGGCAACGGGAATCATTTTGGACGACGGTTACCGATTGATCGATTCGCTGTTCGGCAAGGGCGGCCCTTTGGGCCAGGCCTGAAGGGGAGGGAGCGATGGAACGCAATCTGGCGCTCGAGGTGGCGCGCGCGACCGAGGCCGCGGCGCTGGCCGCGGCCCGATTCATTGGCAAAGGCGACGAGCGCACCGCCGATCGGGCGGCGCAGGACGCGATGCGCGCGACGCTCAACTCGATTGCGATGGACGGCAAGATCGTTATCGGCGAGGGCAAGTCCGATGAGGCCGAGTTTCTTTATGAAGGCGAGATCGTTGGCACCGGCGCGGGACCGGAGGTCGATGTTGCCCTCGACGCGCTCGAAGGTTCGCTGATTTGCGCGACCGGCGGACCGAACGCGCTGTCGTGCGTCGCGCTTTCCGAACGCGGGAAGATTCTGCGCTGCCCGGACACCTACATGGACAAGATTGCGGTCGGTATCGTCGGGCGCGACGTGATCGATCTCGATCGCTCGCCGACCGATAATCTCAAGGCGCTGGCCGACGCGAAAAAAGTCTATGTCGAAGATCTGCGCGTCGCGATCCTCGACCGCCCGCGCCACGAAAAACTCATCGCCGAAGTCCGCCGCGCCGGCGCCGGAATCAAGCTGCTCTCTGCCGGCGATCTCTCCGCCGCCGTCGCGACCACCCGTCCCGAAAGCGAGATCGACATGCTGATCGGTGTCGGCGGAGCGCATCAGGGCGTGCTCGCCGCGGCCGCGATCCGCTCGGTGGGCGGCCAGATGCAATGCCGATTCGTACCGCGCAGCGCGCAAGAGGCGGAAGATTGTCTGGCGATGGGCATCATGGATTTGAAACGGCGCTACACGCTCGAAGAGCTGGCCGGCGACAACGTGATGTTCGCCGCCACGGGCGTGACGACCGGCGACTACCTGCGCGGGGTGCGATTCTTCTCGGGCGGCGCGATGACCAACAGCGTCGTGATGCGCTCGAAGACCCGCACCACGCGATTTATCGAGGCGATTCATCATTTCGATTTCAAACCCGAATATTGATCGGACTCGGGCCTATGGGGGAGACAAAGATGAAGCAGCCGTCAATAGGATCGATCGCGGGCTTGTGCCTTATCACCGTCGCGATGGCGGCACGCAGCGCCGCCCAAAGCGCGAAGGAAACTGAAGCCAAAATCGGTTGCAAATTAGATGCGAATCAGGTCTGCCAACAGGCGCTGACCCATCCGGTTGACACCGGCAGCCTTGTGACTAGCAATAACAGCTACATCGCGGAAAACGGACCTGCGACTATCTGGATGATGGCTCCCGTAAAGACGCCGGGCGGATCGGAAATCGACGTCCAATGCCAGGTCAATTACGAGAAAAAACAGGTGATTTACGCCTACCCGACCGTCACCACGACGCTCTCCGATAAAGACCGGCAGTGGTTGCAAAGCACCGGAATGTGTATTGGGACCAACGCCACTGAGAAAGCGCCAAAAATCAACGTCGAAGAGTAGTCGCGCGAAATGGCCAAGGCGAATTCCCTCTTCGTCCGGTTGTCTATCGGCGGAGCCGCCGCTGCGGCGCTGTTCGTCGCGGCAGCTTCCTGCGGCACTGCGTTGTCTCCTGCAAATCGGGCCGAAAAGCGGATCGGGTGCAAGTTCGATTCCAACCGCGTCTGCCAGAACGCGATGCTACAGCCGTTTTCCAACGGGGGGTGGCTCAATGGCAGCTTGTTCGACAGTTACTATAGCGAAAACTCACCTCCGACCACCGAAATCTCACGGTCGATAAAGCTGCCCAGCGGCGCGCTTATCGATGTCAACTGCAGTATCAACCTGCCGCAACGCAAGGTTGTGTACGCTTCTCCTTCTACCGGCGCGACGCTCTCGAGCAGCGACCGACAATGGCTGCGTAGCGCGGGTTATTGCATTGACAATCAAGCTGGCGTTGCTGTCTCTCAACCGGCTGCGCGGAAATAGCCACCTGGAGTTTTGCTCCGCGCGCCGCTCAAGGCACAATCGCTCGGGTAGTGGTTCGATTCATCTTACAAGCGAGGCGATAGCTGAATGTGGACGCAGTTTACAATTGACGGAAAGACCGTGCTCGTGAATATGGCCGCGATAATTCGCGTCGTCGAGCCGGTCGAGGGACAACGTGGCTGCCGGTTGTTCACCTCGGCGACCGAATTTATCGTCGTCGATCAGGGTTTGCGCGAGGTGATGACGCGGCTCGGGATCGAGCCGCGCAATTAATCGCGCACCGCGTGGAGAGGATTCAATACGATGGAACTAAAGCACATTATTTTCGATCGTGCGCCAATTGCGACGCTGACCGTGAATCGGCCCGCCGCGCTTAACGCGCTGAACCGCGAAGTGCTCGAGGACATCACGCGCGTAATCCGGGAGATCCGCCACGACCCATCCGTGCGTGTGCTCATCATAACCGGCGCCGGCGATCGCGCGTTCGTCGCGGGGGCGGATATCGCGGCGATGGCGCAAATGTCCGCCGCCGACGGCCTCGAATTCTCGCGCCTGGGGCATCGCACGCTGTCGAGTCTGGAAGACCTGCCGATCCCGGTCATCGCGGCGGTCAACGGGTTCGCGCTCGGTGGCGGCACTGAACTGGCCCTTGCGTGCGATTTGATTATAGCAAGCGAAAAGGCGCGGTTCGGGCAGCCCGAAATCAATCTCGGCCTGATTCCCGGCTTCGGTGGCACGCAGCGCTTAGCGCATCGGCTCGGCCACGCAAAGGCGCGCGAACTGATTATGACCGGCGAGATGCTCGACGCGAAGAGCGCGCTTGCGCATGGGCTGGTGAGCCAGGTCGTCGCTCCGGAGCAATTGATGGGCGCCGCGCGTGCGCTCGCGGAGAAGCTCGCCTCGAAATCCGGCTTTGCGCTCCGCCAGGCGAAGGCTGCCCTGCGCGCCGCCTCCACGATGGACGAAGACGCGGGGCTGCGTTTCGAGCAGGAGGCGTTCGGCGTGGTTTTCGCCAGCGAAGACCGGGTTGAGGGAACCTCGGCATTTGTCGCCAAGCGCCCGCCGCAGTGGAAGCACCGCTAGAACAAGCAACCGCACATTACGCTGATTTCACAGATTCAAAGATGCCAGAATGATTAACGCTCCGCGCCGCTGCAGCGGCGCGGAGCGCATAATAATCTGTGTAATCCGTGTAATCTGCGGTTCCTCTTTCCCTTCTTGAATGAAAGATACGCTTTGAACGGATGTTCCGTTGTGGCGGCGGCTTCTATCGACCCTGTGCGACTTCTAGGCTAAAACTGAACCGATGGATCTGGAACTGACTGCCGCGCAGACGGCGGCGCGCGAGACCGCGGGACGCTTCGCGCGTGAAAAACTCGCAGCGATCGGCGTCGAATGCGACCGGACCCACCGCTTTCCCATCGCGGCGATCGAAGAGTTGGGACGGCTTGGAATCCTCGGAACTTTCATTCCGGAAAACTTCGGCGGCGCGGGCCTCGACCAGGTGGCATACGCGTTGGT
>JAJZAG010000412.1 GCA_021799555.1 Deltaproteobacteria bacterium
TCCGATCTGCTGGTTCTCACCCTGGTTGCAGTCAGAGGAATAAAAATCCACCTGCCCGATCTCGAGATCCGCGGGAGCGCCGTCGGCGAAACTCGCCGCATCGTTCCATCCCAGCACCCGGTTGTTGTTCGGATCGGCGGCGTAGAGATGGCCGGCGTCATCGATCGTGATCGCGTCCTGGAAGTTGAGCGACGATGCGTTGACGAGATTGATCGCGCCCTTGGTGAAATCGATCTGGCCCAGCACCTTGTCGGCGATCGTATCGCCGCTTGCGGCAAGCAGCACGCCCGCCGCGATCGCAACGGCGGCGCACAACCCGGCTGCGAGGATTCGGTTTCGATAATGATTGATGCTGCGAGCCACGCCGATTGCGCAGTGCAAGGTCCGATCCGGCGCGAGTGTGTTTCACTCCGGTACGCGCCGCCGCGTCTCCACAGCGCGAGCCTTGTCGTGACTCGATTTGCAACGATAGGCCTCATTGCGCTTCGGCGTCCCGGCTGATGCCGACCCGCGCGAGATCTGCCCGGCGGCTGATTTGAACGCGCCGAGACTCGGATTGGGACATCTCGGCCATCGACTTCGTGCGATCCGCCGGTGCAAATCTACTTACTGGTCTTGCCTCACGAGAAACCCCTATAATGGTTGTCATCTTGGTTTCAGGGCGACAGGTATGCTCCATCAGGTAGGTGCGGCGGGGCAGTTGAGCGTGGTGCAGTTGATGCTGGGCACGGGCCCGGTCGTGGCCGCCGTGCTGTGGACGCTCGTCGGCTTCTCGATCGGATGCTGGGGTATCAGCCTGTACAAGCTGGTGCAAATCTCGCGCGCGCGGCGCGAGTCGGAACGCTTCATCACGATCTTCTGGGAGTCGAAAAATCTAAACGCGATCCACACTGCCAGCGTCGGGTTCAAGCATAGCCCCGTCGCGCAGGTATTTCGCGCCGGTTACCAGGAACTGCTGCAACTCACGCGCGCCAAGCGCCAGGCGGTGGGCGCACAATCCGAGTTCTCGACCGATCTTGGCGGAATCGAAAACGTCACGCGCGCGATGAAGCGGCAATCCAACGTCGAGCTGACCAAGCTCGAATACGGCACCACGTTCCTCGCGACCACCGGCTCGGCAGCTCCGTTTATCGGCCTGTTCGGGACCGTGTGGGGAATCATGACCGCGTTCATGGGCTTATCGGCGGCGCATTCCTCGAGTATCCAGGCGGTCGCGCCCGGAATCGCCGAAGCGCTCATCGCGACGGCAGTCGGATTGGTCGCGGCGATTCCGGCCGTGATGTTCTACAATTTTTTCACCGCGCGAATCCGCGTGCTCGCCACCGAGATGGAGAACTTCACGTCTGAGTTTCTCAATATCGCCGAGCGGCATTTTCTCTCATAACTATTGTCATAGCGAATTTCCTCACAGCGGATTTTTTCTGACGGGTGGATGGCGATGGCTTTTGATTCGGGACAGCGCGGGCAGATGGTGTCGCAGATCAACGTCACGCCGCTGGTTGACGTGATGCTGGTGCTGCTGGTGATCTTCATGGTCACCGCGCCGATTATCCAGCAGGGGGTACAAGTCTCGCTGCCAAAGGTCAAAGCGCAGGCGCTGGCCGGCAAGGAAGAGCAGTTCGTGGTCTCGATCACGCGCGCCAACGAGATCTACCTGAACGACACCAAACTCAGCCCCGCCGATCTGACCGACAAGCTCGCCGCGATCTCGCGCGAACGCCCCGACCGCGAAGTTTTCATCCGCGCCGACGAACAAGTCCCTTACGGCGAAGTGATTCGCACGATGGCGGCGATCAAGGCGGCGGGAATCGAGAACGTCGGGATGGTCACCGAGATGCCGTCGGGCTCGAGTACGGAAGCCGAGGCGAATAAACACGACCGTGGCAACCCCGCCCCATAACGGCGGCGACGGTCCCTCGCGCGCGGGCTATTTTGCCGCCATCGTAGCCGCCGCGCTCGGGCACGCGGCCCTGTTCGCGTTTGCGATCTTTGTCGCGCCGCGGATGTTCGTCGCCGCCGACCAACCGGTTCCCGCTTACACCGTCAAAATCGTCGATAGTATTCCCGCCGGCGACCTGGGAACCCATCTGCCGCGCCTCGCGCCGCCCAAGCCCGCATCCGAGCGGCACACGAAGCCGGTTGTCGAACAACCCAAGCCACCCGAGCCAAAACTCGCGCCTGACAACGACAAAAACGCAATCGCGCTCAACACCAAAAAACTCGAACCGACTGCGACCCCCACGCCTACGCCGGAACCCACGCCCGAACCGAGCGTTGCCGCCCCGACTCCGACCCGCACGCCGCGTCACCGCCGCGCGCCGCGCCCCACCCCGACCCGAACTCCGACGCCGCCAAAAGCGCGCGTCAAGAGCGCGCCAAAATCGCACCGCACGCCGATAATGCTGGCGAAGACGGCGCCTACGCCGAGCGTCAAAACCCAAATTCAGAAAATTCGCGAGCAGCTACTAAAGCAGCATCTCGCAGCCCTGGCTAAGAATTCCGACACCGGCGACGAGGACAGCCTGCCGCCCGCCACGCGCGGACCTTCGGGCGGAGGACCGGTCGTCGCAAGCACCGCACGCGCGGGTGCGGGCTACGGGGTCGGCCCGGGCACCGGCAGCGCCGGTATTCAGCAGGACCCCGAATTTTTGCTTTACTACTCGTCGGTTCAGGACAAAATAAAAAAAGCATGGAACTTTACCGGCGGTTCGTCGGACCTGACCGCCGTCGTCGATTACGCGATCGGATCCGACGGAACGCTGACCGGAGTCAAAATCGCCAAAAGCTCGAACGACCCGGCATTCGACGAT
>JAJZAG010000413.1 GCA_021799555.1 Deltaproteobacteria bacterium
TACCGGGCAGAGCCCGTCGCGCATATTCTTGAGCGCCTCCCGATCGGCGAGCGCGAGACGATTGCCGACCTCGGATGCGGTCCGGGCGACAACACCGTCGAGCTTGCGTGGCGGACGGCGCGTGGGACGGTGCGCGGAATCGACTCCTCGCGCGCGATGATCGATGCAGCGGAGAAACTGCGCGCCGGGCTGCCTGCCGATCTGCGCGCGCGCCTTGCATTCGACTTGGGTGATATCAGTTGCCTCGATTCTCTAGTGCGCTACTCGATCATTTTCTCAAACGCCGCTCTGCAATGGCTGCGCGCGCATTCCGAAGTTCTCGCGCGATGGTTCGTCGCGCTCGCGGCGGGTGGCGTGCTAGCCGTGCAGATGCCGGCCAACGAATCTGAGACCGCCAAAGCCGAGCTATCGCGGCTGGTCCGCGAGCCGCGATGGGCAGGATTGCTCGGCTCGGTGAATCGTCCGTTCAGCGAAGTTCCGCCGCCGGAGCATTACCGCAGGGTCATGGGTGAAATTGGATTCACGGAGATCGATTGTTACTACCGGACGTTTCATCATCCGATGAATTCGCCGCGCGAAGTTGTGCAATGGTACCGCTCGACGGGGTTGCGTCCGTATCTGGCCGGGCTTCCGGCCGAACGCCACGACGAGTTTTTGAGCGAATACGAGGCCCGGCTGGAGCGCGCGTACGGAACCGGGGGCGCGATGATTTTCGACTTCAAGCGGATTTTCCTGTGGGGCCGCAAGCCGGCCGTCGTTTGAGTATGACGCGGCGCTCGGTTATTCCCGCGCTCGTAGCGCACGGCGGAGCCGGCCCGGCGGTTCCCGCCGACGAGCGACCCGAGCGCAAGCGGGCGATGCTCGAGGCGGTTCGCCGCGGAGCTGATATTCTCAAGGACGGAGGCGACGCGCTCGACGTGGTCGTCGCCACAATTATCGCGCTCGAAGACCACCCCTTGTTCAACGCCGGAACGGGTTCGCTGCTCACGATCGACGGTTCGGTCGAAATGGACGCCTCGCTAATGCTCGCAGGCGACAGGAGCGATTCTGGCGAGACGGCGGGCGGTGCGGGAAGGATCTCCGCCGGAGCGGTCGCCGCGGTGGGACGCGTACGCAATCCGATTTTGCTCGCGCGCGCGGTGATGGAGAACACCCGGCACGTGCTGATGGTAGGGCAGGGGGCGGAGCGGCTAGCGCGCAGGGCGGGAGTCCCGATGTGCTCGAATGAGGATCTGATCACTGAGCGCGCGCGCGAACGATGGCGTCGATTGCGCGATAGCGTGCAGCTTGGAATTCCGCACGCGCCGTTCGGGCATGGCACGGTTGGCGCCGTCGCGATCGACGCGCGCGGTGCTATCGCGGCCGCGACATCAACCGGCGGAGTTCCGGGAAAAATCGCGGGACGGGTCGGCGATTCCGCAATTATTGGTGCGGGCACTTTTGCGGATCTTTCCGGCGCCGCGTCGGCAACCGGCTACGGTGAGGCGATTATACTTGCGGGGCTGTGCCGCGAGGCGGTCCGGTCGCTGACCGGCGCACCACCTGCCACCGCCGCGCGGCGCGCGGTAACCGATTTGCTCGGGGCCGCCAATGCCGAGGGCGGAATCATCATGGTGGATCGGCGCGGGCGGATCGGGTTCGCGCATAACGCCGCGATGCAGGTCGGGGTCTACGAAAGCGGCGCGGGTATCCGCCATCTATGGCCCGATCCCGTCGCGATCGTAAAGTCCGCGGCAAAATCGTCACGGCGAACATGATCGCGGAGTCGAGCCAAACCAGCGTGCGCGATCGGCCGCGACGCCCGCAGTGGTGGCTCGCCGCGGCTGCCGGTCTCGTGGCCCTCGTGGTTCTGTCGCAGGGAATTAGCGCGCCATTCCAGAAGGACGCGGAGCCGCAGTCGGCCCAGTGGGTTCAAGCGGTGGCGCGCGGGCATCTGATGGCGCCGCGCGACTATTACGGGTACCTGGTTGAAAAACCGTTCCTCTATTATTGGCTGTCGGGCGCTGTGACTTGGCTGATGGGTGGCAAGGTCACCGAGGTGAGCGCGCGAGTCGTGCCGCTGCTAGCGGGCAGCGCGCTTGCGGTGGAAGTGCTGGTCTGGACCGCGGCGAACATCGGCGAAGCACAGGGATGGCTGGCGTTTCTGTTTCTGATCGCGATTTACGGCTACTCATCGCGCGCGACGCTCGCACTGACCGACATGTTGATGACCTTTCTGGTGATCAGCACCCTGATGATTCTGTACCCTCAACTCGAGGGCAAGGCGACGCGGCGGCGGACGCTGGCCGCGGTCGCGGTGCTGCAAATGGGGGTGCTCACCAAGGGTCCGGTCGCGGCGATTCTGGCCGGTCTCGCGGTCTTCACCTATCTGTTTTTGGTTGGCAGAAATCCGTTTGCGATGTTGCGCGAGCGATGGGTGTGGGCGTTAGGCGCGGCGGTCGCGGTGCTGACGGTCGGATGGTATTGGGTCTGGTTCACGCTCGGGACGTGGAAGATATTTTCGATCTTCATGACCGAGAATTTCGGGCATTTTCTCCCCGCGAAGTATGGCGGCACCGGCGAGGCGGCGCGTCCGATCTGGTATATCAGCGCGCGGCTCATCGGCGGTGCGATGCCGATGGTGCTTCTGATGCCGGCCGCGATCGCGGGATTCTTCACGGGGGAGATTGGCGCGGAGCGGCGGCGTCCGCTTGCTTTCGCCGCGAGCCTTGCGGTCACCGTGATCGTTTTCTTCTCGCTGGCCAGCGCCAAGCGCGATGATTATATCCTGCCCGCGCTGCCGGGAGTTG
>JAJZAG010000062.1 GCA_021799555.1 Deltaproteobacteria bacterium
AAGATCTACGACGGCGCCGGTCATAGCTTTATGAGCCGTCACGAAGGAACTCTCGCGCGGCTCGCCTCCTACGGCCCGATGCGGGTCGGCTACAATCACGATGCTGCCGAAGATAGCTGGAAACGCATCGACGCTTTTTTCGCCAAGTATCTCGCCGGGCGCGCGTAATCGCCGCTGCTCCGCGGAGTAACCGCATCGCTTAGAAACTTGCGCACAAGCGACTTTCTCCGCCCTGGCGGGAAAGTGCAAGACAAGCAATCCGGGAATCCTCGCCTACGGCTCGGAGTAGCGCGCGCCTTAATGTCGCCGTTACCACAATCCCGGAATCAGCGCCGCAGACGGCACCACATCCATCCTTCCTCCTGGCGGCTGCCAATAGAGGACTATCGCCGCGTCGCCGGCGAGGTTGCGCTCGGCGACCTGAATCCGATGCACTCCCGCAAGCAGAAAGATCGCTCCGGCAGCGTGTGGGCGATTGACCTGGCCAGGGTCCGCGATCACCGGACGGCCGTCAATCGAAAGCCATCCGGCGTCGTCGGCGTCGATACCGAACAAATAGCTGCCGGTGCGCGGAACGATAATCTCTCCGGTCCAAATCGCGACCGAGGGGAACGGCATCGCGCCGAGTTCGGTTACATCGTGAAAATCGATTGCCGGATCGATGCGGACGATGTGCGGCGCAGTGATGCCCGGCTCGTCGCCTACAAAATAACGTCCAAGCAGCCCGTGTCCGCGAGTCAAATCGAAAGGTCTGCGGACCCTGCCGCTAAGCGACGCGAGAAAGATCCCGGAGATTCCGATCGCCAGCGCCGCGCGCCCGAAGAGCTCGCGCGAACGAGACCCGAACACTTTGAGCGCGTCGGTCAACTCGAAGGCTCCGGCAATCCAGAACAATCCAAGCGGCCACAACTGGAATGGACGAGGCAGATGGACCAGCTTGCCCAGGTTGAACGCGGTCGAGTCGCCGATAATCATGCCACCGCCGAAGTAGGCATCACGATTGGAGCCGAAGTCGCCTCGCATAAATTGTTGCATCGCGAAATCCCGTACCGGATTCGCATACTCATAGGGAAAATGCGGATTGGTCGCCGTCGCCATCAGCATGATCACGGCTGAAATGGCCCCGAGTGCGCCGATTAACCAGTCGCAGGCGCGCGGCAAAAACGCGAGCGTCAGCACCATGAACGGCACGGCCGCGATTATCTGACGCGGTCCCGTCGCCGTACCGCCGCCCCATGAAACGATCGATTCCCCATACGACGCGTTGAAGAGAATCATTCCCGCAATCGAGAGAACGGTTACAACCCATTCGGCGCGCAAAGCCTGGCGCCGGAAGAAATAGCCAATTCCCGGAATCGCGAGCAGCAGGACAGGATTACAGAAGAACAAGCCGCGCTGCGGATCGACGAGTATATTCCAAAGATTCTTCAACTTGGGATAGGTTAATCCGACGAAACCTTTGGCTTGCTCGGGGAACTGAGTATTGCCGGGAAGTTTGAATGCCTCGTAGCTGAAAAATAGCGGGCTGCCGAATGCGCTCCAATTATAGCCGAACATTAGCGCCGCCACGATCGCGGCACCGACGGAAAAAGCCCCAATCGCCCGCACATCCCGCACCCGGAAAAGTGTGTAGAATCCCAGCGCCGCGGCTATCACCAATGTGGGATAGTCATTGAGCACGGCCATCCCAGCCAGCAAACCCGCCCACCACGCGCGCGTCCATCGAGGATCTTCGCTAAAGCCTGCGAGCAGGTAGAACGCGATAAATGCGAAGCCCGCAGCGAACGGTTCGCCGGTCATCTCGGTCGCATAGGTGAATGTGATCGTTCCCAGGCCCAGCACCAAAGCAAGCCCGGCCGCGCGCCCCTCGGACGCGCCCAGGGACCGCGCGAAACGAAATGTCACGACGCACAATATCGAGGTCAACAAACCGATTGTGACCACGATCGTCAGATAGGTCACGAGTGCCCAGTAAAGCGCCTCGTGATTCTTGATTAGCGGCATGAGCCACAACCGTATCGCCGCCCACGGAATCATGGCGACTATCGAAGTACCGGGAGCCTTGACCGAGTATATGTGGCCGCCGAAGTTAATTATGTCTGCGGTGTTGTAGCCGGCAAGATCGTCGATCGCGAGCGAATGGCGTTCGAGGATAGAGCGCATCAGGTCAAAGCGCGCCGCCGTGCTTTGATCGGATGCCTGGTAAAAATATGCATAACTGATGAATGGGACGAGAAACAGCGTCCACTCGAGTCGGCGAGTACGCTGCGCATCGAGGTTCATCGCTGTCGCCTCGCTAATGCGCGGCGTTCTGCGCGCGACGGACCGGGCGAAACGGGATTGGGGGCAACGACGCCGAACATCCACCATCCATAGGCTGCGACGGCAGCGAGAAGCGCGAGGGTTACGACCAGCGTAATCGGACTCCCGACGGGTTTGGCCTCGGATGCTTTCCGGATCGCGGCGAGGTCGTAAACCTGCGCGGCTCCTGTGGGCGGCGCGGAAACTTTCTCTACACGGGCGTTGCGGAAATAGGCAGTCCCGACGTTCAGGCTACCGAAACCTCCTAAGCGCAGCGCGACGCTGATATCCGCACCGCGCGAGCCAACTTTCAGGTATAGGCCAACCGGCTGCCACCCGCTCGTCCCGCGAATATCAGCTGACATGATTCCGTCTTCCATTATCGAAATCGTCGCGCCCGTAGCCTGCGTGCCAACATTTTCGGTGCGCACCTCGGCGCTGATGTGATACCAGCCCGGCGTCAGCGATAGTGATTGCATCCAGCGCGCGTCGTTCGCTTTCAAAGCCCTGACGATCAATCTGCCGGGTCCACCGCCCGCGGGATGGGTCCAATCATAGGAAAAGGCGTTCGGATCGTTGAGCCACGCTTCGGTGCGCCAATCGTCTGGCTGATGCTCGGAGCCCTTGGAAAGGTCTCCGTTGGCGAGCAAATTCGCTCCGGCGCGCGCGATCGAGGACATAGCGGTCACAACGCAGATCACCAAGAAAGCGGCGACGGTCGGCGTAAGCGGCGGTACGCGGCGGCGGAATTCAATCATTGAACTCAAATCCAGTTTCTGACCGTGCCCGCTTCCTGCAGCCACATCCGCGCATAGTAACTCGCTCGCGCGATCGGCATACCTGTCCAGATGGGAAAGAAATAAACGAACAACACAATCGCGGTGGCACAGAACATCGCGCATACATACTTTCCCGGAAAAGAGGCCTCGAGTCTGGAATCGCGGACATGATAGGCCAACACCCCGTAACCGCAGAATAATGCCAGCGCGGCCGGCGCTCCGTACGTCCAGCCGAGGCCGAGGACAAACGCCGGTGTCATCGTGACCATCAACGCCATATGCACCCACGGTTCGGCATAGTCATTCCAGCATTGCGCGAGGAGCCATCCAAGCGCGACGTAGCCGAGATAAACCGAACCCATATAGTGGTAAAGAAAGAGCGTGCGACCGATGGGTATCCATATGACGAGATAGCCCAAATAGCCAATCACAAGGAAGCTGCGTTCGATCCGAGGACGTTCGAATGCGTCGACCGCTGTGATCGTAATCGCGGTCAGCGCGCCCCACCACAGGATCGGATTGCCTCCACCCCAAATCGTCTCAACTTTTCCGTGTTTTGGAAAATTCTGCCAATACGCAATCGGACGGAGCATCATTGGCCAGCTCCACCATTTGGAGGAGTATGGATGCGTCGCGGTGGAGACGCTCTTTTCGTAACCGACGATATCTTGATAATACTTGAATAAGTCCTGAATACCGCCCCACCATCCGAGATAGTAATGGGGTAGAAACGTGGCTATATAGAAAATCGACGCGACGGATCCGGTCAACAGGATCGCACCAGTGATACGGCGGTCGCGCCGCGTAGTTGAAGGCTCGGTCGCGAGGCTCCAGACCAAAAACCCCATCACGAGTAAGAACGTCACCGCGGGAATCAGCAGCTTCGAGCCGACGCACAGTCCGAGGGTAACTCCCAAAGCGAGCAACCACCTGCGGCGCGCTACGTTATCCGGAGTATCGAAAATCCGGAACAGGATCGCATAGGAAATCACAGCGAGTGTCAGGTACACGATATCGATGACGCCGGTGCGCGAATCGACCAGGTATAGGCCGTCGAGCAGCACTGCTGCGGCCGCGAACGCGCCCGCAAGCCGCGACCGCGTCATCCGCCTGCCAAGCAGATAGGTAACCGCAATCAGCACGGTGCCGAGCGTCGCGTTGCCAACTCTCCAGCTCCACGAATGATCGCCGAATAACCATATGCCGAGTGCAATAATCAGTTTGGCCAACGGCGGATGCGGGTCGAGGAAGCTTTCTCCATGAAGGTAGTTGCGCGCCTGTCCTACAAAGTGAACTTCGTCGAAGACTATCTCGTTCGGATGACCGAGATGCCAGAAACGCGTCATGATACCGACGGCAAGCAGGCCAGCGATGATGAGCGTGTCGAGTTGCGACCAGGCAAGCGGCGCGCCGCGCGACTCAACCGGTGCTTCGGCAGAACGCGGAGGAAGAATACGATGAAAGAAATCAATCAAGCTCGAGGACTCGCCGGCGGAGCCGTCGAGCTTGAGCGCGCCGTAGTAGACGGATGCGCCGAGGACAGCGACGTTCAGCGCCGACGCCGCCATCGCAAGCCCGTCGCGCGAATTCAGAAACACGATGGTCTGCAGTGTGTGCAGAATGTAGGCGAGATTGAACAGCGTCGTCAGCGATAGAATCGCAAAGACCGTAAGCATCTCGGGCGACTCGAGCGCAAGCGGAACGGCAAAGGCGATGGCAGGGTACAGGTAGCGCTCGTGCATTCGCGGCGCGAGCATGAAGAAGCCGAAAACCGTGATGAACGCGGCGTAAACCATTGTCTGGGCGCTTCGCTTACGCCACAGAACCCATGCAACGAACGCATAGAGCGGAACCAGCAAGCTCATCCCGAACGCAAACCAGCTCACACCCAGCACGGTGCCGGAATCCTGCTGCCGGAGCCCTGCAAGCAGCGCCATCAAGTTGAACGCGTTGACAGAGGTTTCATGGTAGTACGCGGCCGTCGAGGTATAGAGTTCGAGTATCCAGTTCCAGGGATGTCCGATCTGGAATGGCGCGATACCGATTATGAATACGGTAATGCCGACCAGGCCGACCTTGATCCATCGCGTAACGGGCGTCTCAAGCATCGTCCACCACGCGAGCATCGGCAACAGCATCAACCCCTGCGGTTTGACCAGCACCGAGATTGCAGCCATCGCCCATCCGACTTCGTACTGTCCGTCAATGATCGCGATTACACTTAGCCACATCGTGAAGGTCAGTACGGAATCGCTCTGCCCCCACACCAGCGTGTCGAACAACAGCGCAGGATTGAGCGCGACCATCAGCATAGCCGCGAATGCGATCGACGTGCGCGCGCTTCGGCGCACAAAAGCGAACAGCGTGAAGGCAAGAAAGAAGTCCGCGACGATCGCGGGGCCTTCGACGATCACGCGCAGCGTGTCGCCCGCCGCGTGCATCATCCCGGCGATTACTCCAGCAACCCACAGCGCGTAAAGGTAACCGGGTGGATAATCGAGAAAGTAACCCTGCTGATAGGTGTGCGCCGGACCGAGCTTGGCGATCTGCAGTGCCCACGCCTGATAGCTGCCGACATCCGGCCCGAACCCGGGAAAGAACGGCAGCATCGCGGTCTTGATCGCCGCGAGCGCGGTCAGGCCGATAATCGTCGAATCGAGGCTCGCCTCGTTGTCGCCACGTAGGGAAGCGACTGCGAGTGCGAACGCGTAGCCGACAATCGCGAGCATCACGGCGGCAGAAAACAGCCCCACGAGCTTGCCGCTCGGGCCGCCGGAATCGGCGGGCCCGGCGCCGAGGGTAGCGATCGCGATTAGGACGGCCGCAGCTCGCAGCCATCCGGTACAGGACGCGCCAATCGCGCGCGGACTATTCCAATTCATCGGCGCAAGACCGCCAGGTTTCTCGTAATCACCATTGCTCAACAGCTATGCACGCGCGCTCGCGCCGCAGGTTAACATAGCGGAGACTGGGCACGTGATGAACAGGGTGCGATCGCGCGATGGATCATGTGCGCGTCGCGTCCTATGATGCGCCATTCGGAGCGTGGAGGAATTCCACCGATGGACTTGATTCACACCGTTTACGAACCCGCAGGACCGGGGCCGCATCCAGCGATAATCGCGATGCACGGATGGGGCGCGAGCGCGCTCGACCTGATCGGCCTTGCGCCGTATATTGCAGACGGAAAATTCATGGTCATCTGCCCGCAAGGCCCGATCGAAGTCGAAATCGGTCCGACGCGCGGGTACGGATGGTTTCCAATTCGGATGGGCGGGCCGCCGGATCGCGACGCGATCACCTCGGCGAGCTTAGAGGCCGAACGCTTTGTGGATTCCGCCGTCGAGCGCTATCCGATAAATCGGCGCAGGCTCGTCGTTCTCGGATTCAGCCAGGGTGGCTTCATGGCGTACACACTGGCGATAAAGAATCCCACCCGTTACGCAGCGCTAGTCGCGCTTTCGACATGGTTTCCGCCCGACTTGAAGGATGCGGCTGCGGATCGCGCGGCACTCGAGCGGCTGCCCACGATGGTTCAGCATGGGCGCGCCGACGAGATGATCGAAATCGCGCGCGCTCGCGCATCCATCGAAACCCTGCGCGAGTTGCGAATGGCGGTAGTCTATCGCGAATACGATTGCGGCCATGAAATCAGCGCCGCCGGTCTCGATGACTTAAGCGAATTTCTGAAGTCCAAGGTGCTCTCGCCGACTATTACCGCATGAGCCACGAGCGGGAATTCGTTCGGCTGGTTTCTGTGGTCGCCGAGCTGCGCCAAAAATGCGCGTGGGATCGGGAGCAAACGCTGGTCGGTTCCGCACGCCATCTGATTGAGGAGGCGTACGAAGCTGCCGATGCGATCGCGTCCGGTGACCGCTCGGAAATTTCGGAAGAACTCGGCGATCTGCTCGTCCAAGCGATCTTTTCATGCATGATCGCCGCCGAAACGGGAGCTCCGGATCTCACGGGGGTCTTAAAAGCCGCGGCCGATAAGCTCGTCCGGCGTCATCCTCATGTTTATGGCGACGTAAAGGCCGACACCTCCGCCGAAGTGATAGCGCAATGGGACAAAATCAAAGCCGGCGAAAAAATCGCCAAGCGCGGCGCAATATCCTCTTCGCTCGGCGATGCCGGGCGCGCGCTGCCAGCCCTGATGCGCGCGGAGAAGCTCGGCGAGGCGGCGCGGCGGCTCGGGATGGACTGGGCCGAAGCTGGCGAGGTTTTGAAGAAGGTTCGCGAAGAACTCGAGGAGGCGGAAAGCGCGCTCGCGCGCGGCGATCTGGTGATGCTTGCGGAGGAAATCGGCGACTTGATGCTGGCGGTCGCCAACGTACCGCGCTTTATCGGAGCCAACGCCGAAGAAACGCTGCGCCGCGCATGCGACAAGTTCATCGCGCGATTTGCCGCCCTCGAAAATCTCGCCGCTGCGCGCGGCCTCGCGCTGACCGCACTCTCTCCGGCCGAGATCGATTCGTTATGGCAGGAAGCGAAAAGCGTCGCCCTACCCGCCTTACGCGATCGGTAGACGCGCGTGCGCAAGGCAGGACGCAAACCTAACGGGTCATAGAGGCCCGACCGACGTTGCGTCTCGAGCGTCTACCGACCCGCGGTCTCCGCCGATTGGACTGCGCCGTATGGGATGACCCGAGAGATCTATGAGTTCGAGCAGCAAGGTGGCACGACAGAAGCGATGCTCGCGGTCGAGTGCATACCGTCAGGCATCCGGCCGCAGGACATCGATGCTGGTGGCCTAACGTCACTCGGGAAGCTCGTGCGGTACATCAAGTCGAAAAGCGGGAGTTTCCGATCGCGCCCCACCTGAATCGAACATGAGCCGACCCCGCAGCGCCGCGCGCTATTGACCGGCGCTGCGGGCGCTGTTAGTTGTTCGAGGTCATGCCGCATATTCCAGTTCATCCGTCGGCGCAAAAGCGCCATCGTCAGAACCTCAAACGCGCCGAGCGTAATCGCGCAGTCAAGTCGCATGTGCGCGGCACCGTCAAGCTGGCCACCGAGGCGATCGAAAGCGCCGACACGGCGGCGGGCGCCGACAAGGTGAAGGCTGCCTCCCGTGCGCTTCAAAAGGCTCAGAGCAAAGGCGCAATTCATCGCAACACGGTGCGCCGCCAGATTGCGCGGATGAGCTCCCGCCTGCACAAGAAGCTCGCGCAGTCTGAAGCCAAACCTGCGTGAATTGCGCGCGCTGGCGCGATGCGCACCGTCGCGAAACGCGGCAGTGCGCTAGTGCCGCAGATAATTGCCTGCCGCAACGCTTAAACGGTTGCGACGAGTAGTCCGTTATCTTTCGAGATTGTGATTGAGCCGCGCGCCGCAATCTCCCCTTCCAAATATTGGCGCATCGCGAGCTTCGCCTCCGCGCTGCCCCGCCCAGCCATCGTGGACATCGACTCAATATAGTCCATAACCGGCGCGGCCTCGGTGACGACGAGCGCGTCGGGATAGCGCTCGAGAGTAACATTCGCGAACGCGTCGGCGAGAAGCTCGAAGCCGTTATCGAGGCCAAACCGGGCCGGAGCGGCGCCGATTGTAGCGCGCGGGATGAAGCGGCGGACAATCTCGTCGAGCTCGCGCATGTTGCCGGTGCTCATCGTCGCCGCGAATAGCCGCGTCCCTGGACGCAGCACGCGGCGGATCTCGCGCAGAGCGCGCGGTATGTCGGGAACATGATAGAGCATGAAGTTGGCGACTGCGGCATCAAATACGCGGTCAGCAAACGGCTGCGACTGCGCGTCGGCTGCGAGCGCGTCGAAGCGGCGATCGAGGCCGCGCAGCTCGATCAAACCCTCGCGCAAGATTCCGGGTGAAAAATCCGCGAGCACGATCCGCCATCCCGCGGGAATCCGGTCCGCGTTGCTCTTCCACAGCTGGCCGGTTCCGCTGCCGATTTCGAGCACGCGCGCCGATTGCGGCATCGAGTAATGATCGAAGATCCAGCGGAAGATTCCGTATTTGTTAACGCTGAAGCGCCGATGCAACCGCATCCGCGCGCTCAGGTTGCATCCGTCTTTGTACTGCTCGCGCATTCGGGAGGTCCAGCTCGCGCGATCGGATTGTTTCATTATGGCGATTATCCGCGCGCGCCCTGCGCCCGGCAATGCGAGCGCGCGCTTGTCCGCGTCGCATTGCTGATATATTGATGATGCTCCGCGACCCGACGCCCCGGTAGTGAAAAGGACATCACGAAGGTCTCCGGAACCTTAAGTCCGGGTTCGACTCCCGGCCGGGGCACTCACTGCACCGTCTTGATAATTTGCTTTATGATCTCTTGATTCCTGTCGATCAGGTCCGGCACTTGCGGCGCAGTCGGTTCCTTGTGCTGATTATTGTGTCGCCGCCGCTTTAACGCCGACCACTCTCACATCGAAGCGGGTTAACTGCAAACCTCGCAAATGGTCTTGCAGGGCGTAATTTCCACTTTAGATGGATTTGCGCCCGTTCGTCTCTCGAGCGGCGGGATGAAGTCGGCAACTCGATCCGGAAGAAACTGGCGAAGCCGCGCCACCTCAGGACCGGCCTGTAAGCTCGTTCCTTACGGCGACCGGGTTGAACTGTTCAACCCACGCTGATACGGCGGACCTGCAGGATTGCGCTTGCTGTGTTCAAGATCGCAACTTGCGCAAGCGCGATCGCCTCGAGGGCTATTTCGTGAAGAGGAAGTGTTGCTCGATCGCGGCGCGGGCCTCTTCCATGTGTGTGCAATAGCGGTTGAAGCCGCCATTGTAGTTGCCGTCCTGGCGGCGCTGGAACTGGCCCTCGAAGTTATAATAGCCGGGAGTGCAGTCCTGATTGCGCGTGGTCTTGCCGCGATGTTTGATGACTTCCTGTACCCAGCGTTCTTCCGCTTCCGGAGCGGCATCGATCGTGCGGTACCCGTGGCGGCGGGTATAGTCAATACACGCCGCGATATGATCGCCCTGAACCTGCAGCATATCGGTCAGATTAAACTGAAACGACGCCTGATAGCCGCCCATGATGAACAGGTTGGGGTAGCCGTGCGAATGAATTCCGAGCACGGTGCGAATACCGTCGCGATACTTGTCGTTTAAGTCGAGGCCGTTCTTGCCTTTGATCTGATTATAAATGCCGGTCTTCTGAACTTCGAAGCCGGTCGCGTAGATCAGCAAGTCAATTTCGTACTGCTTGCCTTCGAACACCGGCCCCTTTTCGCTAATCTCGGTGATGCCTTTGCCGTGGGTATCGACGAGATGGACGTTGGGCCGATTGTAGGTCGGCAGATAGTCGTTATCGAAGCACGGACGCTTGCACATGAACATGTACCACGGCTTGAGCGATTCGGCCGTGACGGGATCGGTAACGATCTCCTCGATCCGCTTGTGGATGCGCATCATATAGTCGATGTTAGCGTTTTCCTGGCGGCGGATTTTCTCCTCGAGTGAAACGCCAGCGCGGCCGCGTCCCTCTTCGACGCGGCGCGCTTCCATCCGTGCCCGTTCGCGGCGCTTCGCTTGCCAGCCGGGTTGAAGCTTGAGCGCCCATTCGGGATCGGTCGGCCAATCGTTCTTGATGTCGATCGAGGACGGCGTGCGCTGGAACACGTAGAGTTCTTTCGCGGCTGCGCCCAAGCGAGGAATCGCCTGGACGGCGGTCGCGCCGGTGCCGATGATTCCAACCACCTTGTCGGCGAGGCGGGACAGGTCGGGTCCGGTGTATTCGTAATCCCATCGAGAGGTGTGAAACGAGTGGCCCTTGAAGGTTTCCATCCCGTTAATCTTCGAAAGCTTGGGCTTGGATAGTGTACCGTTGGCGCAAATCACGAACTTCGCGCGCATCCGATCGCCTCGATCGGTGACGATATGCCACATCTGTTCGGCTTCATCCCATACCGTCGAAGTTACAGTTGTCTGGAAGACCGCTAATTCGTACAGGTTGTAGCGCTTGGCGATTCTCTGGCAATAGGCGAAGATCTCTGGCGCCTTGGCATAGTGCCGCGTCGGGACGTAGCCGGTCTCGTCGAGCAGTGGCAGATAATCGTAGGCTACAACGTCGCAAGCGGCACCAGGATAGCGGTTCCAATACCAGGTGCCGCCGACATCGGCGCCACGCTCGACGATCCGGATGCTCTCGACGCCATACTCGCGCAACCGCGCCGAAGTCAGGAGAGCGGAAAACCCGCCGCCGATGAACAGGCATTCGACGGAGTCGTCGATGGGTTCGCGCAGGGTAACTTCGCGCGCGTATGGATCGATCTCATACCTGGCGAAAGATCCCGCCAAATCCGAGGTGTATTGCGCCGTGCCTTCGGGGCGGTAGCCGAGGCGCAGGTCGCGTTCCTGCGCGAATTTCCGCTTGATCGCTTCGTAATATTCCTGAGGTTGGCGCGTTTCCGCGCGTCCGTCGATGCTTTGATCGAGCGTCTGGTCTTGAGCTTTGTCGCCAGATTGATCCTGCGCGGTGATGCGTGGCTTCTCCATCTTGAACCTTCTCAAATTCGGCTTTGGTGATGCCCGAATCTAGGAAAAATTCAGACGAGACTTGCACCGCCGCGAGGAGTTTGCAAACGCCTCGAAGGTGGCTCGAGCGGAGCGCCGGAACTGCGGGTTATTCGTACAATTCCGATTCGCTCGCACTCAGGTTGGTAGGGAACGAAATCGACAGAAATGGATTTGGCAAAACGAGCTTGCTCGAGGCGTTGTAATTGACACTTACCACGGCTCGGTCAAATTGCGTCGGTGTGTTGGTGGTTGAGGTCGTTGTCCCAGAGTATGACGCAATCGTTATTGTCAGATCGTTTCCGCCATTGGTTAAAAGCGACGAAGAAATCAGTTGCTGGACCGTCGAATTCATTGCCACCGTGCCATTAGTCCCGATCGCGCCGGGATAGACCGCGGCATAGCGCGCCAGTGCGCTCGAGGCCTGGCTGACGGCGAGCGCGGCTTGCCCAAGCAAGGCGAACTGAATGCCGACCAGCAGCACGATCATCGCGACTATTGAGATCAGGGCGAACTCAACTGCCGACTGTCCGCGGGGCGTGAAAGCTTTACTCTTCATATATCCTCGAGTTTCCGGCCAACGGTTGGGCACCGAATTTGTGGCGCGTGGCTATTCGATTAGCCGCGGCTGACCGAGCGGACCGGTATAAGCCAGCGACGGATCAGGGGTTCCATTGGGCGCCACCGTGCTGATGAAATTCGCCTGGATGGTGCCGCCCGCAACGCTGTCGATCCACAGCGCGGCGAAGCCGGTTACCGTCACGTAGCCCTTTCCTTGCGCGGACGACCAGTTCACCAAAGGGACGATAACAACGCGCGGATCGTTGGCTGTGTGACTGGCAGCGGTTCCCGACGGATCGCTTGACAGGCCTGCATTGATTCGATCCATGAATCCCTGGTCCACTGGACCTACGGCTTTCCCGGGTTCGGTCAAAACATTGCCCACGCTAACCAGACCGTCATAGCCATTGGCGATGTTGCTTCTCAGTACGTTGCCACCGTTGCTGCCGAGCGCGAGCGATCCCCAATCTCCGGGACCCACTTGCCCCTCATTGAGCGTTACCGACTGCAAATAGCTGTAGGTCGTCGAATTATCGACTCCAATCGGAATTAGGCCGCACTCGCCAACCGTAGAGCCATATCCCGCAGACGCACTGCTGCCGCATTGTACTGAACTGGCCGGCGCGGGTGCCTCTGCAACCGCCGTCACCGATACCTTCTGCGTGGTCATACCAAGGACCCTCGCGAAGTAATACGGAACGTTACGCGTCGCGCTAACGGTCAACGTGTCGATTCCGTTGGCGCCTGCGCCGACGAGCGGCGGCGCGATTTCAGAGGCCGCCAAGCCATTATCTTCACCGTAGGTTTCCGCCGTCGAAATCGCTGTTGCTGTGTCTTCGGGCAAATACGTGACCCCCGCCAGCGCAGCCGCATCGACCGCCCGCTGCATGCGATGCCAGTTCAGGTACATCACACCGACGTCGGTACACATTGCGACCCCGCCGAGGAGCCCAATCAACGCCATCGCGTAAAGGACGCCGACCTGACCGCGAGACTTCCGCAAAACGACTTTCATGACGACCTCGAAAATCCCTCCCCGACTTCGGGAACAGGTGATTTGCCGGCCCCTCTCGAGCGCATCCTTGCGACGAGAGCCCAAAGCACGCCGGACTGTCAGGAAGTAGCAACCGAAGTGCCACGGTGGGGAAGCCAGAAATCCCAGTCTTTATCGCGAGTTTTCGAAGAACAGCGCAAAAATTACGCAATTTCAGTGGCAACTTTGCAACCATTTGTAGCATAAAAGCTAATGATTTCTGTCAGAAATTGACTGGCTCGCTACAAGACAAATGATTAGATGTCAGGGCCACTATTAGCGACGCAAGTCTATTTGATTACATTTTATCAAAATGAACCGGCATCCGAGTTGACGACATCGAATCGGCTGCCGGCTGATTTCAGGGGCGCTCTGAAGGGGAACGCGAATCGACCGCGCTGATGTGCGCGGGACCGGGGCTATTCGTACATCTCGAC
>JAJZAG010000063.1 GCA_021799555.1 Deltaproteobacteria bacterium
GCGATTCGGAAAAATTACGCCGCATCCTGCTCCCGCCGCGATTGCGTAGCCGCGGGATTGCGCGCGCGGGCGCTGCTCTACTATCAGCAGATCGCCGCCGTCGAAATCAACTCCGCGCTCGCTCAACGTGCAGGTGAACTGGAGCGGAAAGGCGATTTCGCCGTACAAATCCTGATGCAGGCAGTTATAGCCGCCCGTGCCGTAGTGGAGGATCAACGGAGTAGGGCGGGTTTGCCCGCGCGCATGACATTGGGCGAGGAAGCTGTTGAGCGACGCCGGATATTCGGCGCCGAGCCGCATGGCGCGAGCCCACCGGTTAGCTATCGGCGCTAACTTGCGGTACAGCGCCGTACGCATCGCAGCGACCTCGCGCGGAAGTGGATAGGCAAAATACTTGTAGTCGCCCTCGCCGTACCGATGCCGCCCCATCTCGACCCGGCTGCGGAATTTCTCGCGGCAGGGATAGAGCGCAACCAGCGCGGCGCACTCGCGCGGCGAAAGAATTCGATCAGTCACCGCGTAACCGCGCGCGTCAAGGTCGCTTTCGATCCTACTCCAATCCAGCGCCGCAATCCCTGCCACCGGAATATTTTGCTTCCTCCCTGGAATAGACTGCGACCGCATCCCGCGTCACCCTCGCGCAACCACGATTGTATAAGCATCCCGCTCGCTACATGGTCCCCCCTTCGGGTCGGGGAATGAGTCAGGAGTTAGGTTGAGATGATTCTCTTCGCGCAATGAGTAATGCACGCCCGCTTATCATTAAGCAGTAGTGCGGCGGAATCTCAGACTCGTCACGCGCCGGATAATGACCCTGACCGAACCATTCCGGCGTTTCGAGAAGGGAATTACGCTGCGTGTTTGCGGACGAATACACCTATTTTGTCGATTGCCTGTTGGCCCTCGTCGAGCATCGGCGCGAACGCCTGCCATACGTGGATCATGTTTTCCCACGGCTCAAGGGTGACGGTCACTCCTGACTTGCGGGCACGCTCCGCAAGCCGCGTCGAATCATCAAGTAAAGTCTCCGAGGTGCCGACCTGAATCAACAGCGGCGGCAAACCGCTGAGGTCCGCATACAGAGGAGCGGCAAGCGGTGTGTGCGGATCCTTGCCGCCGAGATAAGCCTGTGCCATCTCGCGCAACCCGTCTTTCTGAACCATCGGATCGACGGACGCCTTGGTGGTCATCGAATCGCCGACGCCTTCGAGATCGACCCACGGCGACATCCCCACGCCCGCCGCCGGCATCGGCAGCTTTGCTTCCTTGATCGCGACCAGTGTCGCGATCGTCAGGCCTCCTCCTGCCGAGTCACCCGCGATAACGATTCGTCCCGGCCGCGTTCCCTGCGCGAGCATATAGCGGTAAGCGGCGACGGAATCTTCGACCGCCGCGGGGAACGGATGCTCGGGCGCGAGGCGGTAATCGATCAGCAGCACTCGCGCCTTGGCCGCGCGCGAGAGGCGGCCGGCGAGCGCGCGGTGCGTATTAATCGACCCGATAACGTAACCGCCGCCGTGCAGATAAAGAATCGCGCGGTCGGCGTCGGCACCCGGCGCTGCCACCCATTCCGACTTGATACCGCCGGCGCTGACCGGTTCGCATTTGACATCCGGCTCGACCGGCAGCATCACCGTCATCTGTTCGAAGCCCGCGCGGATCTGTTGAATCGACGCCTTGGGATCGGCGGGCTGCGCCTTGAGCATCTGGACGATTGTATCGAGTTGCTGCTTGGACATCTCGGACTAACCTCCGCAATTCTTAATCGAATATCACCGAGCGCGCCGCGAGGCCAAACTGTCCGGCGACGGTGTCGATCTGCTCCAGATACGATCGTGGCGGAGCAAACCATGATCCGAGCATGATGTAACGATGATGGCGGCGATGGCGGACCTGGTCGTAGCGATACACGCGGCGTATATCGCGTTCGTCGTGGTCGGCTTCATTGCGATTATCGTTGGGGGCCCTCTGGGATGGCGATGGGTCCGCAACTTCGCGCTGCGCGTCGCGCATCTGATTGCCATCGCGCTTGTGCTTGCCGAGTCGATAGCCGGCTTAGCCTGTCCTCTGACCACACTCGAGAACGCGCTGCGGGCCCGCGCGGGCCAGCCGGGCTACGCCACGAGCTTCCTCGGCTACTGGCTCGACCGGCTGATCTTCTACGCTGCGCCCGGATGGGTCTTCGTCGCGCTTTACGCGGGCTTCACGATCGCCGTCGCCGCGACTTTCTGGCTCGTGCCTCCGAAACGCGTTTCGCGCGTAAACTCTTTGAGCAGCAGAAACCATCGCCGGTTCCCGGTTTGCTCCTTGGCCCTGCTCCTGCCGGTCTTTCTCATGGTAGCGCGCTGCTCTTGAACCCGCGCGATCTTCCGATCGGGCGAGGATCGGCGTCACTTCAATTTCGACCGCGACTCGGAGTGCGCTGGGGCTGCGGAGCGGAGCGGATCGTGTCACGATCCGCCTTGTCGGGATCCAATGCGAGAGAATCCATGACGGCTGCTCCAGTTCGGCGAGCTTCGACCCCCCTCGTCTAGCGCCTCGGCCTGCTCGGTACGCGCATATCCGCGCGCAGACAAGCTGCGACGCGAACCTCTCGGAACCGCGGAAACATCGAAAGTTGAGGCAGAGTACCCACAAAATCCCCCACAGTCGGCGGATCGCGGCAAGACAGTCTTGAACTGACAAGCGCGTCAATGGATTGATAATACAGGAGAATCTGATTGGTCGGGGTGGCCGGATTTGAACCGGCGACCACACGCACCCCAAGCGTGTGCGCTACCAGGCTGCGCCACACCCCGACCGCGAAATGCTTCGGCGCCCGCGCCCAAGCGGCTCCGCAAACTCGACACTATAATTTCCCGCGCGATCGCACCACCGGATCAGTCGCTGGCGCTCGAAACGGGTGCTTTGGACCGAGGCGTGGGCGCTGCAAGTGCCTTACGGTTTCTTTTTTGCGGAAGCGCGCGGACGCCATTGCACGTACGAGCGTAAATCCACCTGAAACGTCCACGAGCTTTTGGGCTGATTGATCAAGTGAATAATCTCCGCGCAGATTTGCGCTGGCGACACGAAATGCGATGGGTCCGTGTCGGGCATCGCCTCGCGCACGCGCGCGCTATCCACCGCGCCGTCGACGTCGAGTGCCGCCGCGTGGACACCGCGATGCATGAATTCATACGCCACCGATTCCGCGATTGCACGCTGCGCGACTTTCGACGCCGTGTAGGCCGAATATTGCGCGGGGCCGCCGCGAGTCTCGGAACCGAGCACAAAGATTATCGCGCCTGCTGCGCGCTCGGCCATCTTGCCGACCACGGCTTGAGTGCAGAAGAAGGGTCCGTACGTGTTGACCTTGAGCTGAAAGTCAAAATCCTCTTCGGTAATTTCGGTCAATGGCTTCTTCAAGTACGCGCCCGCATTGTTAATCAGCACCGAGATCGGGCCGAGTTCCCGCTCGACCGCCTCGACCGAGGCGAGCACTTGCTCGCGCTTGGAGACGTCCGTGGGCGTGACGAGAGCCTTGCCTCCGGCCTTGCGAATCAAGTCCGCGGTTTCCTCGAGTTGTGATTTGGTGCGCGCGATCAGGCCGCACGCGTAACCCTCGCGTGCAAGGCTGAGAGCGATATCGCGGCCGATTCCCCGGCCCGCGCCAGTGACAAGAGCGGTTTTTGGTTCCGGCATAGTGGGCAATCTTATCCAGACGGTGAGCGTCTGCAAACAGGTTGAAGATCTGGCATTCGAGTAAAATTGCGGTTTCGGCACGCACCTTGGCGGGATCAGCCGACAGTGGTACGCTCAGCTCATAACGTTTCGCGCCGCGACAGGCGCGGCGGGGAGCCTTGGTGTGTGATTTGTCGAAATCCGCCCGAGCGTTCGGCGTCGGCGTAACCGTCGGCCTGCTACTGATTCTAGCCGCGTCACAGGTGGCACGGTCGGAGGAAGCCACCCCAAAGGACTGGGAGCGGCCCGAGCAGGTTCTGGAGATTCCGCAAGCCTGTGTTCCCGATGGCGTAGTGATAATCTGTGACGCTCCTGGTTCCGAGTCCACGTTATTCCGTTTCATTACGAGCGATATTCCCGACCCCGCGCCGTACCCAGCCGCGGTGACATCTGAATCGCCCAATATTGACGAAGCCACGAACGACCCGAGTCTCGGCAATCTGCAAGACTACGAAAATCGGGCAACCGTCGAGGCTCTCGTCGCGGGCATCCATGATTACAATGACGGCGTGGGATTTTCCGGGGCGCCCGGAGGGCCGAAGTTTTCCGAACGGGGCGCGGCTTCATTGTCGGACGCGAGGCCGGTCGCCGCGCTCGCACGGACTCCAGGGTTACACCCGCGGCAACACCGCGCGCACGGCACCGCAATCAGGATTCGGCCGCGCGAAAGGCGGCGTCGCCTCCATTGATTTTAGGAGCTATTATTCTCGCACGAGGTATCCGTCCGCGGCGGAGCGGGGCTTCATGCTCATCACTGTTGACGTAGGAAACAGCCATACTGTGATCGGGATCTACGAGGGCGAGAGCCTGACCCATCACTGGCGCATCCAGACGGTGCCTGAACGCACCACGGACGAGCACGGTGCGTTGCTTAACACTCTTCTGATTGGGGCTGGAATCGCACCGGGGTTCAAGCCGGAAGGCGTTGCGATTGCCTGTGTCGTACCGCCGCTGAACCGGGCGATGGAGCAATTGTCCGAGCGCTACTTCCGGTGCTCACCGCTGATGGTTGGGCCGGGAATCAAGACCGGGATGCCTATCCTATACGAAAATCCGAAGGAAGTTGGGGCGGACCGGATCGTCAACGCCGTCGCCGCCTATGACAAGTGTAAGAGCGCGTGTGTCGTTGTCGATTTCGGCACCGCGACCACGTTCGATTATGTGACCGGACGCGGCGAGTATGCGGGTGGCGCGATCGCGCCCGGACTCGGAGTATCGATGGATGCGCTGATCGAGCACGCGGCCAAACTATATCGCGTCGAGCTTGTACGACCGCGCGAGGCTGTCGGCCGGACAACAATCTGCTCAATCCAGTCGGGATTGATCTTCGGCTATACGGCGCTTGTGGATGGACTCGTTAATCGAATCCGCAAAGAGCGTGGCGAGAAAATCCACGTACTCGCCACCGGCGGATTGGCGGACTTGATCGCGCCCGAGAGCGAGACGATCGAAGAAGTGGATGAATTCCTTACACTAAAGGGACTGCGCCTGATTTTTGACCGCAATCGCAGATAAAGGTTGAGGCGAGTTTGCGATGGGATTTGTTTGGAGGAGTTATTGATGGACCGGCCTGCGCGGATCGTTACCGATTCGATGATCGGAATGAAGCTGCCTGACTACGCGCGGCTCTCGCCGCGAGTCGCAACTGTACTTGGCCATAATCCGGGTCCGTTTACCGGACCCGGCACTAACACGTTTATCGTCGGAGCGAGCCGCCGCCCGATCTTGCTCGACACCGGCCAGGGAGTTCCGATCTGGGCTGATTTTCTGGTCGAAGCGATGACCGAGCTTGCGCATGCGCGCGAACTCGATCGGATTGTCGTGACGCACGCGCATCCCGATCATGACGGCGGCGTGGCCCAGGCGCGCGAGCGCTTCGGCGATATCATGGTGCTCAAGATGCCGTGGCCCGGCCACGACAAAGTCTCCGCCGATTCGATGACTGCGATCGGCCCGGACGCGGTAATCGAGGCTGACGGAGTAACGTTGCGCGCGATTCACACCCCCGGGCACGCCCCGGATCATTTGTGCTATTATTTACTTGAAGAACGCGCCCTCTTTACGGGCGACGTCGTTCTGGGAGCGGGCACCACGGTGATCCCCGACGACACCGGCGATTTAGGGCAGTATATGGATTCGCTGCACCGGCTGCTCGAACTCGATATCGAAACGATCTATCCAGCGCACGGACCGGTGATTCACAATCCGAAGGAAAAGATTCGCGAGTACATTGCGCATCGTCAATTGCGCGACCGCCAAATCCTTGACGCGCTTGAACAGGGACCGCTCGAGGTGATGGCGATCGTGAAGAAGATATATACCGACGTTCCGGAATACCTGCATCCGGCCGCCGCGCGTTCGGTTCGCTCCCACCTGAAAAAGCTCGGTCAGGAGCGCCGTGTCACGGAGCATGAACAGCGCTGGAGCCTTGAATAGACGCGGATGCGCGCCATGGAAGCTTCTGGCGCCGATTGTCGGCGTCCTTTGCATCCTAGCGCTTACGTGCGACGTTCATGTTTGCGCCGCGGGAGACGGGCCCGGCGCGACCGAATCTCCGTCAGTTTCCGCACCGATCGACCCCGCTAGCGCGGAGGTGGAGAGCGTCCCGAATCCGATCGACTCGCCGGTCGCGACGCTGCCGCCAGATGCGGCAAGTGCGCCGCCCAGTTCGGACAATATACCTCCGACGACCGTTGAGATTGCGCCTGCCGTCAATCCGCAGCGAGATCAAGATGAACCCGAGCTGCAGGCCACCCCTCCAATCGAGGAAGACGACTCGTCCAGTTTCAAGGACAACCCGGATGTCAGCGCCTACGAGCAGCATCAGGCGGATGACGATGCGTCGGCGCCGCCTCCGTATCTTCAGACTTTCCTGTCAGCGGACGCGATCGACACCCCGATTGGCATCGAGCTGCGCGAAGCGCGCCGCACACTGAAATCAGGCGAAGAAGCGGACGGGCTTTTAGTTACAAGAGTGTTCAGGGGCAGCCCGGCGGCGGTTGCGGGAATTCATGCGTATTCGCAGGGAATTCATAACGCATTGACCGCTACGGCGATCGTCGCCGGCCTTATAATTCCGCCGGCGATTCTTATGCTTCCAGTGCTGGAATATACGCAGGTTGGCGAGAGCTACGACATGATAATCGGCGTCGACGGAGCGAGGGTCACGAACTTTCTCGATTTCCAGGACCAGATGCGCGATCTCAAACCCGGCGAAATCGTTTATCTGAGCGTCGTGCGCAACGGGCGCCGAATCCAGTTCCGAGTCGATATCCCCGCCAACGCGAATCTTGCCAGTTGGTAGGACCAGCGGCTCTTTACCCAGTGCCATTTTTCGTACTAAGGACATGTATTGGCCCGTTGAGGAATGAAGCTTCCCGGCGAGGCAAATTGATATCAAGCGCGCGGTGAATCTGCCGCGGCGGAGGATAATGGCCCCGATAGGGGCAAGAATCGCCTCAATAGGCGATGATACGAGGAAATGCGGCTTGGGTTGGCGCCTGGATCCACCTGTAGGACCGGGACTCCATCGGGACGTACGCGCTATTCGGGATCGATTCGACGCGAGCCGATTCTTTCCCAGATGAGATCGCTCCCACGCGGGGTTACCGGAATTTGGCAGCCCTGTTTGCGTTCCGGGAGCGATTTATGAAGCACGAGAAAATTCGAATACCCGACCTTGCGCGAATGAAGTCCGCGCGGCGGCCGATTGCTATGCTGACCGCGTACGATTACCCGTTCGCGCGCATCTTCGATCTTGCCGGCATCGATGTCCTGCTGGTTGGTGATAGCCTGGCGATGGTCGAACGAGGAGAGGAAAACACTCTCGCCGTGACGATCGATGAGATCGTTTACCATACGCGCGCTGTCGCGCGCGCGCGCAAACGCGCCCTCCTGATCGCCGACATGCCATTCCTCTCATATCAGATCGCGCCGGAAGATGCGCTGCGTAACGCCGGTCGCCTGATCAAGGAGGGCGGCGCTGAAGCGGTCAAACTTGAAGGTGGCATTGCAATTGCCGAAACCGTACGGCGCCTGACCGCGGTCGATATTCCTGTGATGGGGCACGTCGGACTGACGCCACAGTCGGTGCATCGGATGGGCGGTCATCGTGTGCAGGGCCGCAAGCGTGGCGGCGCACCCGGATGCCGCGAGCGGCTCGCCGAGGACGCGCTCGCACTCGAAGCCGCCGGCGCCTTTGCGGTCGTGGTCGAAGGCGTTCCGGGTTCGCTCGGTCGGGAGATCGCCGCGCGATTGCGCATTCCCGCGATCGGCATTGGCGCCGGCTCCGACCTCGACGGCCAGGTGCTGGTGATGCATGACATGCTTGGACTCAGCGAGACATTTATTCCGCGCTTCGCAAAACCATTCGCGGCGCTATGGAAAGAAGCATCCGGTGCCGCGCAGGCGTACCTGCGCGAGGTTCGCGAACGCACCTTCCCTGCGCTCGAGCATTGCTACCCCGAAACGAACGACCCGGTGTCGCGTCAAGTCGCCAACGAGGACTGACGATGCAGATAATCAATCATCCTGACGAGATGAGCCGCTGGAGCGATGCGACGCGGGCGCGCGGCGAACGGATCGCACTGGTCCCGACGATGGGCTTTCTCCACGACGGTCATATGGCGCTGATGCGCGAGGGAAGGGCGCGGGCTGGGGCTCTGGTCGCTTCGATATTCGTCAATCCAACCCAGTTTGGCCCGGGCGAAGATCTGGCGCGCTATCCGCGCGATTTCGAGCGCGACGCTGGGATGCTCAAGACCGTGCCGGTAAACGTGATTTTCACGCCGGATGCCTCTGCGATGTACTCGGCGGACGCGGAGACCTGGGTCGAAGCGACGCAAGTCACTCGTGGTTTGTGCGGTGCGTTTCGTCCCGGCCATTTTCGCGGCGTAACCACAGTTGTCGCCAAGCTATTCAATATCGTGAAACCACACCTCGCGATCTTCGGCGAAAAGGATTTTCAGCAACTGCGCGCGATCCAGCGGATGGTTTCTGATTTGAATTTCGATCTGGAAATAGTCTCAGTTCCTATCGTCCGGGAGCGGGACGGCCTTGCGATGAGCTCGCGCAACGCCTACCTGTCTCCCGAGGAACGCGAACGCGCGCTCGCGCTCAGCTTGGCGCTGCGTGCAGCCCGCGACAGGTACCGATGCGCGCCGTGCAGCGGCGAAGAGCTTGTCGCCGTCGCGACGCGGGTGTTGAACCAGACTCCCGGCGTCGAGATCGAATATGTCGAAGCCGTCGATGCGCGCACGCTCGCGCCGGCATCTTCGATACACTCGCCGATTCTACTCGCAATCGCAGCTCGCGTTGGCAAAACACGGCTGATCGATAACACGGTCCTGTCCCCGTGACGCTTGTGCGGCATCCGTATCGCTGATGTTGCTGGGATGAGCAGGGTTATCTTCGGCGCAGACGGACTGAACGTCGCACCGACTGCCTAGGCTTTCCGGCAAATGAAGATTGAGGCGCGTGCGCCAAGAATTGTGACTCGCAGCGTTTTCTCGACGGCGAGTCGGCGCCGCGCCGCCATCTCCCGCATCAGCGTCCACTCCGCCGACAGCAGGACCATCCGCCCTCCGGGCGCCAGCACGCGGTTGAACTCGGCGATCCAGGCTGGATAGAGCTTGCGATTCTCGCCATGAGATCCGTAGCGCATTCCCCACGGGAGATTGGTGATGATCTTGGTAACGCTCGCGTCCGAAAGCGGGAGCGCGGCGGCGTCCCACTGTTCGAGCCGGATCGGCTGGTAGCGATGGCCAACATTGAGGCGCGCGGCCGCCAGCGCGTCGCTGTCGCGGTCGCTCCCGATCAGTTCCGCGTACCGTCCAAGATTGGCGCGCTCGATCAGAATCGTCCCGGCGCCGCAGAACGGATCGAGCACGACGTCGCGTTCATTCACGCCGGCGAGCCACCCGAGCGCAGCTGCCACCGCTGGGCGCAATGAGGCCGGGCGATGAGCGACTTTATACTCGCGATGCCGCATCGGCTCGCTCGACAATCGAATTGCCAGAAGCAGTTCGGCCTCGAACATCGTGGCCCAAAATTCAACGTCGGCGTTGAGGTCGTCGAGCCGCCAGGTATGGTCGGCGCGCTCGGCGATTCCGCGCTCGATCGCGTGTTGAAGATCGATCCGGCGAAAGCGATGCTCGCCCGCCTGGCGCGCAACCACCCGATAGCGAAGCCTGCGTCCGCCGCGCGCTTTTGGATCGAACCTTACGCGCGCCATCACTCCCGCTTCGACCAGAGGCGCGTCGCGCGCCGCCGCGCGAATCCGATCCGGAGTCACCTCTTCCGGATTAGGTCCGGCGCGATAGCCGACGAGCGAAAAGAGGTCCTCGGCGCATCTAAGCCGCGCAAGCGCCGCCGTGTCCGGCGCGGAGAAAATCGCCATCCCGCAGCGTTCCGGCACGACTCGCGCGCCGACTTCCCGCGCGCCGCGAACCCGTGCAAGGATTTCGTCGGCGGCGATTTCCTCGAAGCCGGGCTGGGTCTGCGCGATATACTGATTAGGCCCGAAGTGCAGCGCTTGCGGCGCACGACGGTCGCCGCGATTTTCACGGACTTGGCGTTCAAACCGACGTACGGCTTTCCTTGAGCCGTGTTCCGTCATCGTGCCTATCTACTTGGTGCGCGACAGATACTCGTGAGTTTCGGTGTTGATCGTGATCAGGTCGCCTTCACTGACAAAGTGGGGCACCTGAACCACAAGCCCGGTCTCCAGCGTCGCGTTCTTCAGCGTGTTGGTAACGGCGGCGTTGCGGTTGCCGGGCTCGGTCTGGGTCACCTTGAGCGTTACGGTCTTGGGAAGCGTGACGTTGAGCGGCGTGGCCTCGTGAAATTCGACTTCCACTTCCAAATTGGGTGTGAGGAAACCGGCGACGTCCTCGATCAGTTCCTTCGGGATTGTTATCTGATCATAGGTCTCGGTATTCATGAAGTGATAGTCGTCGCCGTCCTGGTAGAGGAACTGCATTTTGAGCTGAGACAGGATTATACGCTCGACGCGATCTTCAGAGCGGAAGCGATTTTCAGTCTGCGAGCCGGTTTTGATGTTGCGCAGCTTCGTCTGGACCATCCCACGCCAGTTGCCCGGTGTAATATGGGTAATGGTCATCACGCGCCAGAGATCTTTATTGTACTCGATCACCATCCCGGCGCGCAGTTGCGTCGCTTGAATCAGCATCTCATGTCCACTCTCAAAGTAAAGATTAAGAAAGAGAATCTATCCAACACGCCAAAATCGGGCAAGTATCGGTCTCTACGGAATAAGGCTTCGGTACCACGGCATCGCCGTTCCGGGCGGGTAGCCGTAACCCGGCGCCGGATATCCGTAGCCGGGTGCGCCATACGGGCTGCCGTACGGAGAAACGACACCCGGGTAACTCGGAGCGCCGTATGGGCTTCCATATGCGCCGTATCCGTAGGGAGAACCATAGCCGTACGGATTTGTCACGCCTGGAATAATGATCGGCGGCGCGCTTGCGGTGCTCAGTCCGTTGCTGCTCGCGTTGACGGATGCCTCGACGAAATTGCTCCCGAGACCGTACGCGCGAATCGTCGCCTGCTGCCCGGGTGGCATCTGGAAGCTCACGTCGAAAGAGTTGTAGCCGCCCGCACCAATCGGAATCGGTTTCAGCAAGCGGCCGTTCACATAGACACCGGCGCGATGCACCCCTGCGCCGGAGATTTGGCCGACCACTTCATAGCTCCCAGGCTGAGACGCCGACGGCATCACGCCAAGCACGTTGATCTGGACGTTGGCGAGCGGCCCTTCGACGCCGCCGGGGAATCTACGGCCAGGAGCTCCGGTGGCGGACTCAGAGCCGTCGGCTCGCGGGATCTCCTCGGTGTTATTGTGCGACGCGGGTACGGGGACCGGCCCGCTGGAAGCGATCGCATCCGAGTCCATCGCGCCGCCGCTGCCAAGCTCGATCATTTTCTCGTGGCCATTGCTCGAATGTGTGACCGCCGCCGCATCAGGGGCGATCTGTGCCTGCGCCATGCGGCCGAGCGCGTCGGTTACTTGGATGGTTTGCGACGGCGTCGGGTCCTGGATCCCGAAGTCAAAATTGACGCGCTGCGGGCCGCTCACGTCGCTCACCCTGATCGCCTTGATCGGCGTCGAGTCGTCATAAATTCCGGCCGATTTGAGATTGGTTCCCTCAAAGTAACCGCGCACACGTACTCCGCCCCCAGAAAACGAACGGGAATTAATCACTACTCGCGGAGCCGCGGGCGCCTCCGGAGGGAGGCTGGCTGCTGCCCCTGCGGGGCTTGTCGGCGGCGGAGCACTGGTCGCGACCGGACCGGCAACCGGAGTCACCTGCGCTTCGAGCGCAGCGATCTCCCCCTTGATGGAATTCCATTGAGCAAGTTCCGGTGCGCCTTTGGTCGTACGCGCCGCGTCGATCTGGCCGCGGTCCCTAATCACCGCTGCCATCGCATGACTGGCGGCCGTGCGGTCGCCTTTTTCGAGCGCGCTCGAGAGTGACTGTGCGTCGCTGGCAAGACTCGCGACGGGCGCGAGCATCGGCCCGCCCGCCTTGCTGCCAGAGTCGATCGAGTTGAGCATCGTGAATGAGTTGTCACTGAGTTGTTTGGCAATCGCCGCTGGAGTATCCGCACGCACGGCGAGCGGCAGGGCTGCTGCGGCGATGGCGGCGCCTAAAGCCAATAAGGCTCGTAAAAGCCGCGCTCTGAATTTGTTGCGTTCTTGCGGCCAGTTTTGCACGGTTCGCTTCGCCTCAAGACGACTGTTTGTAGCGTTCAGCCGTCCTTATGATTTGGTGCGCACGCGTCGATAAAAATTTGCCCTCGTCGCATGTGATAGGCACAAGTGTACTTGCGGCACCGTTGAGCATTCCACGCACGGACAAACGCATAAGCCGCGATTCTTAAGTTGATTATAGTCCAACCGGCATGGTTAATAGAAACCGCGCTGAACGGGCGGTACGGGGTGCCACTCGTTCAGTTGTGGCGTACCATCGTGATCTGTTAGTAAAATCCCCTTCGATACGAGAAATTGGCGCTATCTGTACCGTGGAAAATCCCGCAACGAATGAGTCGCGTGCCGCATCGGCGGACGCTATTGACCGCGCACTGCGCGCGGGCGCCGGAGTGCTTGCGATCAGCGGGCGAAAGATCCTCCGCGTGGTGGGAGACGATCGGATCTCCTTTTTGCACGGAATGAGCAGCGGCAATTTTAAAGACGCTGCCGCTGGATCGATTTTGCCGGCGCTTTTCCTGACCGAGCACGCGCATCTGCTCGCGGATTTTTTTGCATGGATTGACGTTGCCGGGATTTTCCTCGATATCGACTCAACCCAATGGGAGGCGGCGCGCGCGCACCTGGAAAGGTTGATCGTCGCCGACGATGTCGAGTTTGAGGATATGAGCGATACTGTCCTTATCGACATTGAAGGGCCCCGCGCCGCCGAAGCCGTCCGCGCGGCACTGGGCGGTGAAGCGGCGCCGCTTACCGAATGGCGGTTCATGCGCCGCGGAGAGTTCCTAATCGGCAATCTTCCGCGCTATGGCTCGAGCGCATATTCGATTATCGCCCCGGCAAATGCAGCCGCTAGAGTAGTCGCGCAGGTCGCCGGCCTGGGCGGCGATTTTCAGGCGGTACAGCCGGATGCGCTCGATGTGATTCGCATCGAAAACGGCATCGCGATAACCGGGGTCGACACCGGCGATAAAACGATCGCCCTCGAAGCCCGGCTGGCGCGGGCGATTGCGCCGCGCAAGGGTTGCTACGTTGGACAAGAAACGATTGAGAGGGTAACCGCGCGCGGTGGACTCCGTAAGCGTCTGTTCGGACTGCGAATCGAGGGTGGCCGGGTTCCCGAGCGCGG
>JAJZAG010000064.1 GCA_021799555.1 Deltaproteobacteria bacterium
GACGGGCTCCTACGAATCGAGCGTTCCTGCGCTGGCCGTTTGCGGCAGGATTCGGAAGACGGGGTATCGCGCGGCTACCCGGGCGAAGTCTTCGAGCGGCGCGTTCATGTCGATATCGAAGTGCGGCCGCGCTCCGGGCGCCCGCTTGAGATACGCGCGCAAGATTGGGGCGCGCTCCGCGACCGAGACTTCTTCCGTCCGGATCGTCTCGACCGATCCGTGGAGCATTAATGCCTCTCCACCCGAAGTGCGCAGATTGCGCACCCAATCGGCGTGCTCGCCGAGCATCGACACGAGGTACCGATTGCCTTCGAACTCCGCGACGACCAACGGCACGCGCAGGATTTTGCCAGTCCGGCGTCCGCGCGTCTCGAGCGTTACCATCAGCGAAGGCGCGATGCCGCGCCCATGGATCCACGCCATCAATGCGTTATTGCGTCGCGCGAGGGCGTTCGGCCTGCCGCCCGGATAGTAGATCGCGCGGTACCACGCGCGGGGCATCCACAGCGGCATCGAAAGGGCACCCGCGACCATAATCAGGATGATTAGAAACACGTACATGACAGTCACCAGCCGCCGTCAAACCGTATTTCCGCTCCGATGGCGAAAAAATACGGGCGGCGCCCGAGTGGCATGCGCTGGTTCATGATGCGTCGGGACACGGACCTGCTCGCGCCAACCTGAGCATTCTCTAAGTCAAACCGATCGTAACCGCTACGGTTAACGGCGAGAAAGTGGTGTTCACACCAACCACCGGTGTCGGCCATCGCTCAGACGCCCGCGGGGCTAAACTACGATGAGTATACCGACCCGCTGCATCAAATGTGTTCGCAGGTCCGCGCGGTTACGCTTTCGCTTTGAAAACCTCGGGATTCTCGGCGCCGGTTACGTGAATCTCGGCCAGGCACCCTTGGCTTATCGTCCGGCTAAGCGCGTGATCTACCAGCTTAATCGTCTCCGGGACTGGTAATTCCATATCGCCCACAAACGCACTGCCTGGCGCAACCGTGCTCGTCTGAACATAGCGCGTCGGCTCGCTAGCCAGCGCTCCTTGCTGCCAACCCCTCACCCAGACGTTGCCGATCGGATGAAAACTCGAGGTTAGATTCGGTCCGCCGTTCACCATAAAGACTCGAATGGTCTCGCCCACCTTGGCTTGCATCGCCCCGAGCCGTCCGGGAGTGAGCGCGTTGACCGCGCCGTTGAACAGCACGTATGTCGGCTGCTCGCGTACCATCGCCTTGGAATCGAACTTGTGGAAGCCCTTCGCGCCAAAAGGCTCAACCGTGTATACCTCGTTCTGCCCCAGGTAAAACTCGCGATCTGCCTTGGGCAGGCCGCCGACCGGCTCGACCACGATCATGCCGTACATTCCGCTGCTGATGTGAAAATCCATATCCGGTACCGCGCAGTGGTAGATGAAGGCGCCCGGATACATCGCCTTGAAAAATTCGGTCTTGGATTGACCGGGAAGTACCGTCGTCGCGACCGCGCCACCGCCCGTCCCGTAAACCGCGTGCGTGTCGGTGCTGTGGATATAAATGTTTCCGGGCAGGTTCTTGAGAGTCAACTTGACGGTATCGCCTTCGCGCACGCGCAGCATTGGACCTGGCACCTGTCCACCGAAGGTCATGTACCGGAACGTGGCGCCCGGCTCCAATTCCGCTATCACCTCCCGCGCCTCCAACGTGATCTCGTGATGGATAGGATGGTCGCGTTTGATGGGCGGTGGAATGTCTATGGGGTTGGCGACTACCCCGGCTAGCGGACGGTCTGGCGCAGGCGTCTTTTCCGCGGCTTGCGCCGCGTACAGGCTCAGGGGCCATCCGACCTTCATGATTCCCATCGTTGCCGCACCCGTCGCAAGCAAACGAACTAGCGCCCGACGGCCGATGTCTATCCGTTCCATGCTGGCGAATCCTATCTGGTTCCGAACGGGTTTGGGAATTCTCCGTAAAGCTCGCTTTCGTCATCTTGGACATAAGGAAATGAGAAACCTTTCCGCGGCGCTCAACGACGCGGAGTTCAACCGTGACAATCGATCGCTGATCAATAAGATTGCGCGGTTGACGGCGCCACACCGTACGGTTCTACATTCGACTTGAGAGCGGGTCGTCCTGCAATTCACGATGGTCGCTTTTGCGGACCGTTGGAGGTGGGGGGCTTGACTCGTGATTTGGCGGATCGTCGCCGGATCGGGAAAAGAATTTTTCAAGACTGATATTCGCGGCGGGGATGTGTAACGATCATTGTGGCGATGAGGACCGCAGGCAAAGAGCTGCGGCCGTATCTACGCGATGACGCGCGTGGTCACCTCGCGCCGATGCGCGCCGAAATCCGGAAGGCGACGGCCATCTGCCGCCGGTGGGAAGGTTCAGGCGGCGGGGCGCGGACGGATCGAACCTGGAAAACGCACAAACGAACCCACGCTAAAACCGATGAAACCTTAGCCGCGGCGCGGGCTTTTCCCGAATTTCGTGGAGCGCGAAAATCCCATTTCGTGCCGAATTTGGCGCCTTTCAGACGCTTGCCGGCGCATTTCGGGCGCCTAAAGGTTCGCGATCACGGCACGGGCGAACTCTGTTGTCTTTGCGACTCCGCCTTGGTCAGGTGTGAGCACCTTGCCTTCCGCGTAGACCTTGCGTACGGCGGCGTCGAGGCGATGGCCCGCGTCGTCGAAGCCGAGATACTCGAGCATCAGCGCCGCCGACATCATCGTGGCGCTCGGGTTGATTATCCCGCGTCCTTGAATGTCGGGCGCGGTGCCATGCACCGACTCGAAGTAGGCGTAGCCGTCGCCGTAGCATCCGCTGGGCGCAAGTCCGAGGCCGCCGATAATGCCGGCGGCGGCGTCGGACAGAATATCGCCGTAAAGATTCGGCATCACGACCACATCGAGCTCGTGCGGCGAGGCGACGATCCGCCGTGCGAAGTCGTCAACGATGAACTGCTCGTAAGTGATCTCGGGATAGGCGGCCGCGGTCTCCTCGACGATCCGGCGGAACAGGCCGTCGGAGTCGCGCAGCATGTTGTACTTGGAAGCGCAGGTCAGCTTGCCCTTGCCGCCGGCGCGCTTGCGCTTGAGCGCGAGCTCGCAGGCGAAGTGCGCGACGCGGCGCGTGTTGTGTTCGGTGATGATCTTGATCGCGTAGACTCCGGATTCACTCGTGTCGAGCGGCGCGCGCAGAATCCTGCTGTACGGGTTGAGCGGCGCAAGGCCGGAAATTGGCCCTTCGAGTCCGAGGTACAGGTCTTCGAGGTTCTCGCGCACGATCACGAAATCGATTCCCTCGGGCCGCGCCATCGGACTGCGAAACCCTTTCGACCATCGCGCGGGGCGCACGTTGGCGAAGGTCTGTTTGCCCCAGCGCAGATAGGTGATCGAAGTCGTCTTGCCGGAAGTCGAGCCGAACAGCGTCGTGTCGGACGCGTCGATCGCGGCGCGCGCGGCGGCGTCGGTTTCGCCGCGGATCCATTTCTCGCCGGGCGGAAATTCGAGGTACTCGATCGGCAACTCAAGCGCGCGCAACGCTTCCATCGTTGCCGCCATCGCCTCGGGCGCGGCATCGTCGCCGGGCAGCACTACGACTTTCTTGTTTTCCACCGTGGTCTCCTGGCGCGGATCGCGCTCTTAGTCCGCAAGCGCTTCGCTCAGCGCCATCAGGCATACACCGGTCCCGAACGACGCGGTGCCGAGTTCGACCGAGTTGTAGAAATTGAAATCGCCGGGCGGAGTCTGCTGCGAGACGCCGGTGAACTCGCCCGCGGGATCGATCTTGGCGCGGATCGCGTCGAGCGCGCGCGTGTATGCGTTTCGCGCGGCGTCCGGATCGAGTCCGTGGGCGCGGGTGCGGACCGCGCGGCCGAGTGCGAGCGCGAATCCCGCGGTCGCCGACGACTCGAGGTACGAATCGCTCCGGTCGATCACGGTGTGCCACAGGCCCGAGGCGTCCTGGAACCGCGCGACCGCGTTCAACTGCCGTGCGAGCGCGGCGCGCAGCGGAGTGGCGAGCTCGCGCAGCGCGGCGTTGTCTTTGGCGCCGCTCGCATCGAGATCCTCGAGGACCTGGGTTGCCGCGATCGAGTACCAACTGTTGCCGCGCGCCCACCGGCATGGCGAGTGGCCGCCAGTCGCGCCGTAGGCGACGTGCCAGAAGAGTCCCGTCGAGTCGTCGAGGAGGCATCGTTGATGCGCCAGCATCTGGCGGATCGCCCATTCGAGCGCCGTGGCGTCATCCGTGATCCGGCCCAGCCGGGCAGCCGCGGGTGCGGTGAAGTAGGCGACGTCGATCCACACGTCGAGCGCGGGTGGATGCGGCGAAATCGCGCCGCTGGGAGTCGCGGCGGCCGACGTGCGGAACTCGCGCACGATCGTGCGGGCGTATTCGAGATGGCGCGAGTCGCCGCTTGCGAGGTACAAGTCGAGCGCGGTCAGCGCTTCCGCCGCCCAGAACCAGAACCATCCTTGCAGCCGCGGTCCGGTCGCCAGCCGCGGCGCGAACCAGGCCGCGGCGGACTCGAGCGCGGCGCGCGATCCTGTCGCGCGCGCCGCGTAAGTCAGTCCGTCGCACAGGATCGCGTCGCCCCAGTGGGGAGCCTTGGTGGCGAGCTCGGCGCCCGCGCGATCGGCGAGCCGGACGAGCGCCGAGCGTATCTGTGGATTATCAGGCACGTGACTTACCGCTTGCGGAGTGTCCGCTCAACCGCCGTAGTTCCATCCGGTTTCTTTCATCGTCAGGACTTCTCCGTCGCGCTTGACGACAGCCTCGGTCACCTTCCCAACCACGACACTGTGATCTCCAAGCTCGTAGAAGCCGACTACGTCGCATTCGACCGAAGCGGGAGCGTCGCTGACGATCGGTGCTCCATTCTTGCCGGTCTCGTAAGCGAAGTCCCCAAACTTGCCGTCCTTGGGCTCGACGTGGCGGAAGAAGGCGCCGGCGATTGCTTTCTGCCCGGTCCCGAGGATCGAGAGCGCGAACTTTTTCGAGTCTTTGACCATCGCGTGCGAGCCCGAATCCTTCTTGACTCCCACCACGACGAGCGGCGGGTTGAAGCTCGCCTGAGTGATCCAATTAACGGTTGCAACGGTGCTCTTTCCACCGTGTGCGGCGCCCAACACGAACAGTCCGTAAGGGATCATCAGCAGCGCCTGTTTTTTCGCTTTCTCATCCATGCTTCTAAGTCTCCAGAGTTAAGTTATTGCGCTTCAGGATACGTCGCCCGCGCGCGCGGGCATCTTCCAATAGCGGCGCGCACGGATGATATAATCCGTATCGAGATAATACCTATGGCTCTTATCAAGCCAAAGAACCCAAAAATCAAGGGATTGAACGAAGTCGGCCGCTACGCGATCGGCGTGCAATGGACCGACGGCCACGACAGCATCTACCCGCTCGATAACCTGCGCCGCCGGTGTCCGTGCGATGCGTGTATGGGCGCGGTCGAGGGCGAGATTCCCGCGGCGAGCAGACGGCTCGAGCGCCTCTCGCGGCTCGGCGACAACGCGATGTTTCTCGGATGGATCGACGGGCACGAGACGATCTACACGACGCGGCAGCTTCGGGACATCTGCCGATGCGCCTACTGTGTCGCGGAGCCGGAGCGTCCGATTACCGGCGGATGACGATTGGCCGCGCGGGACGCGCGTGCGCGCAAATCGCGCGCCATAGGATCGCGTCCGCAAGGAGTAGTGCGATGCGGACCTGCACAGCGATTGTACTTGGAGTGAGTCTGCCGCTGATCGCCGCGGTATCGCGCGCCAACGCGCTCGGCGGTTTCAGTCTGAGCGGAGCGAGCGGAATTCAGGCCAGCCCCGGTTCCAATCTCGCTCTGCCGGTGATGACCCTACCGATACCGACGCCGATGCATTCGGGGCAGCGGTTTCACCAGCTCAGCGTCGTTGGCGACGTGGGGTTGAAGGAATCCGATTTGCCTCCGCATGCGACGATCGTGCGATTACACGTAGATGGGCACGACGTCTATATGCGGCTCGACACCGAACTTGGCGGACCGGACCTTCAGTTTGACCCCAACGCGGCGTATGCGCGCGAACTGTACCGCGCGATTATGGTCAAACGTATCGAAGTGGTCGGTCAGCAAGAGCTTCGCGATCGAATCCTCGCGTCGGCCAGCAAGAAGGATCCCGTCAAGATCACCGGCTACGTTTTCGATCGCGCCAATCCCTACTTCGTCGTCAAGTCGGTGTCGATCAAATAAGCCGGACGCGCAGGTCGATCAGTGCCGGTTGCCGCCGCCGCGCCCGGTCGATCCGGAATCGAGTGCGCGCAAGTTGTCGCGCGCGACCTGAAAATTCGGATTCAGATCGATCGCCTTCTGAAACGCCGCGGCTGCCTCCGTCGGGCGCTTAAGATCGTCGAGCGCCATCCCCTTCGCGTTGTAAAGGCGCGCGTCGCGCGGATTCTTGGTGATGCCGGCATTGGCCGCCTTCAGCGCCTGTTCAGACTGGCCGACGCGCATGTAAATATCGGCGAGCTCGAGATAATTCGCGGGCGACGGATTGATCTTTACCGCCTGCATATACATCTTGGTCGCGTTCGGCCCGTCGTGCAGCAGGCCGTAGCAGAATCCGAGATCGACGAAGGCGGAATCGTTTTTCGGATCGATTTTAATCGCCCGGTGCAGGTCTTTTATCGCCCGATGGATTTTCGCGGTGTCGACGGGATTGGATTTTCCCGCCTCCCGAATGGTCGTCTCCGCCTGTGCGACGATCTGATCCGACTGAGCGCGCGCGTCTGCCGCACGAGCGCGACCAGTCGCCGCAATCGCGATCGCCGCCGCGGCGACCGCGAGCATCGCGAGCGCGGCGATTGAAGGCGGTCGTGCAGCCGCTATGGTTGGCATCGATCCGAATTTGCCGGATACCTCTCGCCATCGGTAAATGATGTTCACGCCGTTATTTACTCCCGTGCCAATAATAATCGGAATCGCGAACCGATTAGCAAGATCAAGCTGTCGCCCCGTGCGTCGCTCCTGTTCGAGCGCGTCCGCGCGGCGCAGTGCCCTATCGGGTTGCATTACGAAACCCCCGTTGTTTCAGGCGAAGCGCTGCGGTTAGTATTGGCTCGGTGCCGCGAGATTCCTTCAACCGCGAGATCGACTACCTGCGCATCTCGGTGATCGACCGATGCAACCTGCGCTGCGTCTATTGCATGCCGCTCGAGGGGCTGCGCTTTCTGCCCAACGCGGAACTGCTCACGGCAGCGGAGATTGAAAGCGTCGCGCGCGCCGCGGTCCGGGTCGGCTTCCGGAAATTCCGCCTGACCGGGGGCGAGCCGACTCTGCGCGCCGACCTGCTGGAAATAGTCGAGCGCGTCGCGCGCGTTGACGGGGTGGAAGGATTGGCGCTGACGACCAACGCGCTGATGCTCGACGAGCTTGCGGCGCCGCTGCGCCGCGCGGGACTTACGCGAATTAACGTCCATCTCGACAGCCTTGATACCGCGATCGTCGAGCGGCAGATGCGATGGGGCAATTTCGATCGCATCTGGCGCGGCATCATGGCGGCCGAAGCCTCCGGACTTACCCCGATCAAACTCAACGCGGTCGTCGCGGCGGGCTACAACGAGGAGAGCGTCGTCGATCTGGCGCGGCTGACTCTCGAACGCGAGTGGCACGTGCGTTTCATCGAGTTGATGCCGCTGGGCGGCGGCGAATGCGCGACGCTGTCGGTCAAGCGCTACGTGTCGAATATCGAGACGCGGCGCAGAATCGAGAATGCGCTCGGCGCGATGCGCGAGTTGCCGAGCGAGAATCTTGCCGATGAGGCGAAAAATTTTCAACTCGCGGGCGCGCGCGGCGTGATCGGGTTCATCAGTCCCGTCAGCGAACCCTACTGCGGCACCTGCAACCGGATGCGCCTGACCGCCGACGGCAAATTCCATCTCTGCCTGCTCAACGACGACGAACTCGACGTGCGCCGCGCCTTGCGTTCGGGCGGCGGCGACAAGATTGAGGAGGTCGCGCAGATCTTGCGCCGCGCCGTCGCGCTCAAGCCCACCGGCCATCATCTGCTCGAGGGCCGCTCAACGCGCGACCGCTCGATGTATCAAATCGGCGGGTAGGGGGCCTCCGCGTAGGCGATTGTCGGCGGGCGGTGCGCGGTTAGCCGATTCGGCGGCCGGGATTTCTCGCTTTGTTCGAAATGACCGGTTGGCGTTTTTTATGTTGTCAATTGGCGCCGTGACTTCACGCGGCCTTGCGCGTATACGATCGGGCGCGCGCGAAAGTGCGCGTCGATTATCAAGCGAATAAGGTGCCGAGCGCCTCCCTATATGCGCGAGGCGCGGACCTTCACTGCGACTTCGTTGCGGATCAGGCGGCGGATGTGGCAGCCGCGCTCGGCGACTTCGATCAGGTGAGCGAGCTTGTCGTCGTCGATGTCCGTTTCTACTCCAAGATCAATTTCAATTTCACCGACGTGTCCTTTTTCGTTGGCGCGAACGGTCACAAAGGTTCGGCCGAGGATCACCTTGCGAATCCGGGCGCCAACCCGAAGCGACATGAGAAGGCATGCGCCGAGCGCGCCCAAGAAGTTCGTGACGGGGTCGGGCAGGGTCGTATCCTCGCCGGAGAGTTGCCATGCCTGCGTACCGTGGCGTACGTCGGTAACGAGGCTGTCGCCAATCGCTTCGACCAAGACTTCGCGTGGGCGAACCTGCGCCGTCGGCTCGCGCGGCGCGTCGAGGAAATCCGCTGACTCGAGCAATCGCCGGACGCCCGTGGTGAAGCGCGAGGCGGTTGCGCCGTCGATGCCGCGGTGGTCGTATGCGACGGCTATCTGCATCGCCGGGCGCACCTCGGGGCTGCCGTCAACCGCCAGAACTTCGTCGCGAATCGCCCCGACGAACATCAGCGCCGCCTGCGGCGTAAAGATGACCGGCGTGCCGTTGTCGATACCGTAGGCGCCGAGGTTCGAGACCGTGAAGGTCGCGCCCTCGAGCTCATCGGGGCGAAGCTTTTTTGATCGCGCGCGCGAGGCCATCTCCGCCGCCTTCGCGCCAAGCTGCGCCGTATCGAGGCGGTCGGCGGCATGAATCACCGGCACAATCAAACCGTCGGGTGTATCGACAGCGACGCCCAGGTTGACGCGCTCGTAGACGATCATTTCGCCGTCGTTGTAGCTCGCGTTGACACGCGGATTCTCTCTGAGCGCGCGGACTGCAGCGGCGAGGATGATGTCCGTGACGCTCAGGTGTGTTCCAGCCACGGCGAGCGCCTTTCGCGCCGCAAGCGCATGGCTCATATCCACGCGGACCATCTGGACGAAATGTGGAACGTTGCGCCAGCTTTCGGAGAGAACGCGCGCGCCGACCATCTGAATGCGCGTAAGTTTTTCGCGGCGCACCGGACCGTGCGGTTGCGCCGCGGAAGACAGGTCGGAAACGCCGTCCGACTTGATATTCGCCGACGGTTTCGGGGCGCCTTCGATCGCGCGCTTCACGTCGTCTTCCGTGATTAGACCTTCGGGTCCGCTTCCGGTAATCGCACCTAGCTCGATTCCGCGCTCGGCGGCGAGCCGCCTGGCACGAGGTGACGCGGCGGCGCGGCGCTTCGGACCTGAGGGCACAGCGGACGCCGTTCGAGCGTCGATCTTGGAAGGCGCGCGATCGGCAGAGACTTTCGCGGCGTCAATACCGGCAAGCTCGGCGGGTAGCGCCTCGCCTTCGGCGGTGATCACGCCAAGGGCGCCGCCGACCGCAACCACCTGACCCTTGGCGGCGACCATCCTGCCAAGCCGCCCGCGAACCGGTGATTCAACTTCCACTTGAGCTTTGTCGGTCTCGACCGTGAGGATCGGCTCACCGAGCGCGACCGGGTCGCCTTCGCGCTTGTGCCATTCAACAACGGTGCCTTCGGTCATCGTATGACCGAGCTTGGGCATCTGGATTACAAAAGCCATCGGACTCCCGGATGTCAGCGGTTGTACAATCTTGCAGGCATCAGGCAAGCAGCTCGCGGCACGCCTGGTAAATCTTTTCTTCGTTCGGAAGCACAAACGCCTCGAGCACTGCCGCAGTTGGAATCGGCACGTCCGGTATCGCGACGCGCCTGAGCGGCCGGTCGAGGTATTCGAGCGCCTGCTCCATCAGCATCGCGCCGATCTCGGCGCCGACACCGAGCGTCTTGTAGCTCTCTTCGGCGACCACAATCTTTCCGGTCTTCTTCACGGATTCGATTATGGTTTCGCGATCGAACGGGACCAGCGATCGCGGATCGATCACCTCGACGCTATGGCCCTCGGCGGCAAGCCGCTTGGCGGCCTTAAGGGCCTTCGGCACCATCGCGGAGATCGCAACCAGGGTAAGATCGTCGCCCTCGCGCGCAATCGCTGCCTTGCCGAGCGGGACGAGGACGTCCTCGCCTTCGGGCACTTCGCCTCGAGTCGCATAAAGCAGTTTGTGCTCGAAATAAAGGACCGGGTTGTTGTCGCGGATGGCGGATTTCAGCAATCCCTTTGCGTCGGCGGGATTCGAGGGCGAAACAATCTTCAGTCCGGGTGCGTGCATGAAAAACGCCTCGGGACATTGCCCATGTTCGGGGCCGACTCCCGTCGCTCCGGACGGGCATCGCACGACCAGCGGGATCGCATATGCGCCGCCGTGCCCGTAACGCCACATGCCAGCCTTGAGTACGACTTCGTCGCCGGCGGTAAACAGGAAATCCGCAAACTGGAGTTCCACCACGGGTCTAAGCCCGGTCAGCGCAGCGCCAACGCCGCCGCCGACGAGAGCGTTCTCGGAGATCGGCGAGTCAAAAACTCGTTCGTCGCCGAACATGTCCTTCAGCCCCGCGCTGACCCGGAAGATTCCGCCGAAGTTGGCCACATCCTCGCCGTATAGGATTACCGAAGGATCGCGCCTCATCTCTTCAATCAGCGCTTCCCGTATTGCCTCTGCATAAGTGATCTTTCGCATCGCGTCTCACCCGTCTCGCTTTCGGAAGTCTCGCGTTCAGGAAAGTCAGCCGACTTTACGATTAGGCGAAAACGTCGTCGAGCGCTGACTCGGGCTTTGGGTGCGGCTGGCTGCGCGAGAACTCGACCGCCCGGTCGATTGTCGCCATCGCCTCGGCTTCGAACTCCGCTTTGATCTTCTCGGTGAGAATCTTTTCGCCGGCTAGTTTTTCCTCAAAGCGCGGCAGCGGGTCGCTGCGCCAGTGCTTCTCGACTTCCTCGCGCGAGCGGTAATCTTCGGGATCGCCGACCCAGTGTCCCCAGAGCCTGTAGGTCTTGCCTTCGAGCAGCGACGGTCCGTTGCCCTGCCTTGCGCGATCGACGGCTTCTTTAACGGCGTCGTACACTGCCTCGGGGTCGTTGCCGTCCACGGTCTTGCCTGGGACGTTGTAGCCCGCCGCGCGCATCGCGATGTCCTTGACGGCGGTGGATTTCTCGGTCGGCGTCGAGACCGCCCATCCGTTGTTTTCGCACAGGAACACGACCGGCAGCTTTCGCACCGCGCACAGGTTGAGCGCTTCGTGGAAGGTTCCGCGATTCGAGGTGCCGTCTCCGAAAAAGCAAAGCACCACCTTGTCCTCGCCCTTGACCCGGATTGAAAGACCCGCGCCGGCCGCGATCGGGAAACATCCGCCGAGCGTTCCACTTTCGCCGAGAACGCCGAGTTGCGGGTAGACGACTCGCATCACGCCGCCCTTGCCGTGATTTGTGCCGCCTTCCTTGCCCGCGAGGTCGCAGAGAATCTTTTCGATCGGGATTCCGCGTGCGACCCAGTAGGCGACGCCGCGATGCGCGTAGAGCAGATAATCATCGGGACGAAGCGCGGCGATTGCGGCGACCTGCAGAGCCTCCTGCCCGACGCCGGGATGCATGAAGCCCCCGGCTTGTCCGGCTTTAATCAGTTCCGCAATTCGTTCTTCGAGCCTGCGGCTGAGAAGCATCTTGCGGTAAATTTCGAGCTTAAGCTTTTTGTCCATAGCCCGTCAGTCCTCCGGACCGAGGCGAAGGGATCGCCGATGCCGGCTAATCACGCGCGCTCGGAAGTCGATGTCAACGTAGCCGAGAACGCGGCGAGAGAACAATCGAAGCGGCGCGATCCAGATGGCGCGTCATTGGTGGAGGGCGATTGATGACGCTGTGGAGCCGGGCTTATGCTGATCAAAACCATGCGGAGTGCAACAAATGGAACGAATCACGATTTATCACAATCCTGGCTGAGGGAATTCGCGCGGCGCGCTGGAACTGTTGCGCGAGCGCGGCGTCGAGTTCGACGCGATCGAGTATTTGAAGTCGCCGCCTACGCAAGCGGCGCTCGAGCTGCTCGTTGCGATGCTTGAGGAATCGCCGGCCGAGTTGGTCCGCAAGGACAAGCGTTTCAAGGAGTTGGGTTTGAGCGCGGAGAGCTACACGACCGGAGAGCAGGTCGTCGCGCTCCTGCTCGAGTATCCGGAACTGATGCAGCGTCCAATCATAGTTCGCGGCAAGCGCGCCGTGATTGCGCGGCCACCGGAAAAGCTCGAATTGTTGTTAAAGGCAGCGCGTTAGCGGGATGTCGAAGAATTCGTTTTCGGCGTTCTGCGCCCGCTCTGTTTCTTCTGCGGGTGCGGGAGATAATCGCAAGGAGGGCCGCCGGGTTTTCTGCCGGGTGTGAAACTGGCGCCGCTTCAGCTTTGCTGGAGCAAATCTTTATCGAGAACGTGCCAATGTTGTGTCCCATTAAAAACTTCACATCAAAAGCGTTTGTCCTCCTGAGCGAAGCGAAGGATCTCGCGGCCGCCGTCTTTGCGGCCGTGATGGATTTTCTTACGCAACCCGGGCCGAATCACGCGGCAAAGAAGTGCCGCGCGAGATCCTTCGCTCCGCAGACTCGGCTCAGGATGACGGGCATATTTGCTAAACTTATTTGCGGGAGACTACACTAAGCGACTTTCTGGACCTTGCCGCTGCGGATGCATCGCGTGCAGACGCGGATGCGCGCGACGCTGCCACCGACTTTGGCGCGGACCTCTTGCAGGTTCGGTTCCCATCGCCGCTTGGTCTTGTTATTGGCGTGGCTGACGTTATTTCCTACCGACGGTTGTTTGCCGCAGATTGCACAATGTCGCATTAGTCTGACTCGCTGTCTTGAGATTATCCAGCCTAGGGTAGCCCGACCTGCGGTTTGGTGAAAGAGGGTGCGAACTGTGCGCGCAAAAGCGACCGGCCTTCGGGTTCCGCGGTCAGGCGGGCGCTTGCGTCGCATCGGCACTTGAGGCTCATCAGCCACGCCGCCTTGCCGAGCGCCGTTGCGTACTGATCGAGAGCGGATTTGAGTCCGGCCGCAGCTTGTTTATCTTCGATTGATACGTCCTGATCGCTCAGCAGCACGGCGTCGGGCGCAGAACCGGTTACGTCCGCCATCATCTGGGAGAGCATCGCGATGAACGCGGTCTGATCCATCCCCGGCACGTCGCGTTCGAGAAGCCGCCGATAGGCGGTG
>JAJZAG010000414.1 GCA_021799555.1 Deltaproteobacteria bacterium
CGGCCGATCAGGCTACAAGGCCGCCTTCGACCTGTTTGACGGGTTGGGATTTCACCCATATCGGGACTATCTGCCTCCAGTGGCTCGAGCCGAATTGCCGCTGAACCTCGCCACGCGATGGTTTGTCTCGCCGGGCTTTCTTGCGCCCGAAAAAACCGGTGCTCGCGCCGAGGCAGGGGATGTATTGCGATGGGTGCGGGCGGGCGCTACCGCCGTGATCTTCGGCTCTGAAGGCAGCGAATGGAAACGCATGGGCTTGGACTGTGGGATTTCCGCGGGCGGCGAGTCGAGCGTCATTCACGGTTCGATCGCGCGCGGTCCGCGGAAGCTGCCGATTGCAGGCTTGCTCCGCTTTAGCGCTTGCAGGAAGCCGGGCGACGCGGGAGATCGCGTCGTATTGACCGCCGATGGCGCGCCGTTCGCGTTCGAGCGCAATCTAGGCGCTGGGCGGCTGATTGCGGTGGCCGACAGCAGGTTTTTACGCAACGCCGATCTTGGTCTTGGGGCCGCGAGTCTTGTAGCGGCCGATCTTGCGGTTGCGTTCGGGCCGCCGAGCTTCGATGAATGGTCGCACGGATTCGCGCCGCCGGGTTCGCTCGCGTCGGTCTTGATCGAGTCGCGTTCGGTACTACCGATACTGATCGGCATAATCGCCGCGATTGCGTGGATATTCGAGCAGCATTCGTGGCCCCGGCGAATGCTTCAAGACTCGGTCGAACAGCCGGGACCGTCGATTGCGGCGTTTATCGACTCGCTCGGAACGCTCTACGCGAAAACCGGAGACCCGGCTGCGGCGCTGCGCGCGTACCGGGCTGGATTTCTGCGCCGAATGCGGCGGCAATTATCACCGGGCGCCGAACTGAGCGAGGAAGTTCTGCTCGCGCGGCTGGCGCGCGACGGTGCGATGACGGAAGAGACGCGAAAATGGTTGATTGACCAGTCGGTTCCCGCGAACCAGGACGAATTGGTTCGCGCAGTCCGCGCGATCGAGTCTTATCGGAGTGCCGTAACATGAACGATGATGTTTCAAGCGGGGCGCAATGGCTGGCGCAAAGATTTGCGGCGCTCCGCGCGGCGCTCGCCGCGATCGTAATCGGCCAGGACGAAGCCGTCAGGCTGACCTTCGCGACTCTTCTATGCGCGGGCCATAGCCTGTACGAAGGCGTTCCCGGCGTTGCGAAAACTCTCCTGGTTCGTGCGTTGGCTGCCTGCCTCGGGGTGCGCTTCGGGCGAATCCAATGCACACCGGACTTGATGCCGAGCGACATTATTGGAACGCCGATCCTGCAAATGGAGAAAGCGGATTTTCGCTTCCGCCCGGGGCCGCTGTTCGCCGACCTGTTGCTGGTTGACGAAATCAACCGCGCGCCGGCCAAGACGCAGGCGGCCATGCTGGAGGCGATGCAGGAGCGAGCCGCAACCGTTGACGGTATCAGCCATCCTCTGGGCGACTTGTTCACTGTGCTCGCCACGCAAAATCCGATTGAGCACGAAGGCACCTACCCACTGCCGGAAGCCGAGCTGGACCGATTTCTTTTCAAGATCCGCATCGAATATCCGACCGCCGATGAGGAAGTACGCATTCTCGAAACTTATCAGGCGTTGGAGTCGCCGCTGGATCGCGCCGCGGTGATCTTGACACCGGCGGACTTAAGCCGCGCGCGCGCGGTAACCGCCTCTGTCCTCGCGCGGGCGGAGATTGTGCGCTACGCAGTTGCGCTGGTGCGTGCCACGCGGGAGCATCCGGCAATCGCCGTCGGTTCCTCGCCGCGCGCGGCGCTGTGGATGCTGCGCGCGGCCAAAGCGATCGCCGCGCTCGAGGGGCGTGATTTCGTACTGCCCGAGGATGTGCAGGCGATCATCCGTCCCGCCTTGCGCCATCGGATTGTGCTCGAACCGGGCGCCGAGGTCGAAGGGATGAGCCCGGATGACGCCGTCGAGGAAGTCGTGCGCGGCGTCGCGGTGCCGCATTGATGGATCCGGCACAGCAAGCGCAAAGTCGTCGGCGCCATCCGCTAGCCGCGGTGCGGCCCACGCCGGCGCTGGTCAAGCTCGCTGCCTTCGCTGCGATACTGGCGCTTGGCGGGATGGTGTTTGCGCTCTTACTCGCTCCCGCGATCGTCATTTTCGGCGCGGCTGCGATAATCACGCTCGCCGATTGGCGATCGAGCCGAAGCGATCCGGCGCCGCATCTCGAGCGCGTGATGCCGGAGCGGATGATCAAGGGCCGCGCGGCTGCGATCGGATACCGGATTTCGCGTGCGGCGGGCGCGACCCAGGTTTCGGTCCTCGACGAGTTACCAGCCGATCTCGGCGGCGACCTGAACATTGGTCCGATCCGGGTGGCAAATGACGCGAGCGTTGAAGTGTCGCGCGAAATCATTCCACGCCGCCGCGGCACGCGCGTCCTTGGACCGACCTATCTGATTTGGACCTCGCGCCTTGGGCTGCTGCGGTTTCGGATTGCGATTGCCGGCGGAACGACAGCGGCGATATTTCCTCCGGCCGCGACCGCGCCACGTAGCCGCGCATTGAACCCGCCTCGGCTGCGCGATGAGTTTGGGATGAAGCCGCGGCCGGCGCGCGGCGAAGGACGGGAATTCGAGTCGATGCGCGAGTACGCGTTGGGGGACGATCCGCGGCATATCGATTGGTGCGCGACCGCGCGGCGCAATCGCTTGATCGTCCGCCAATATCAGACCGAGCGACGCCATACGCTGATAATCGCGGTCGATACAGGACGCCT
>JAJZAG010000065.1 GCA_021799555.1 Deltaproteobacteria bacterium
GCTTGCCGCGTCGAGAGTTGCCGGCACGACCGGAAGCTCGCCGGCGGCGCGCAGCCGGGAAAGAACCTCGAATTGGACTTCCGCGAAAAGCCCGCCGCGCGTCAGCGGGTCGATCGTCTCTATCGCCTCGGGATCTTCACGCAGTTCGAGCCGATGGATTGCCTGCAAGAGAAACTTGTACGGGCACGCGGCGAAATTCTGGAGTGCGGTGGGCGAGTAAGATCGCGCGGCAAGCTGATGCGGTCCGAGCGCGGCCAGAGTATCGGGTTCAGGATCGACCAAGCCATCGGCGGGAGTCCATCGGCGGAGCCACCTGCGCGCCCGAGTCCGCATCGCGCGGCCAAGATATTCGTTGGCCCCGAGCAGGTAATTCGCGGCGCCGCGGACGGTCTCGGCGTCGCCGCCGGCGAGCTTGTCGAGCACCGCCAGGTCGAACTCGGCGTCATCGATGGCGTCGGTCGCGTCCGGCGGCGCCGGCCATGCGGTTCCTGCAAGCGCGGACCGCGACGCGGCCCGCCGCGCCAGTTCGTCGAAGCCCGGCAGGCGTCCTTCGGCGGCATGGAGAACTTCGAGCGCATAGACCGAGGGCACGCGCGGGCGACCCTGCTCCAAATCCACCCGCGGATAGGAAAACATTACGCGCTGCTCGGCGGCGCCGACCGCGATCCGCAGCGCAAGACGCTCACGCGCGATGCGATCATCCCTGCGGAACAAATCGGCGCCAAGCGCGATGCGCGCGGCGTCGGACAAAATCGGATCCTCGGTTAGCTTTTGTGGGAATATCCGCTCGGCAAGTCCGGGGACGATCACGACCTCAAAAGACATCGCGCGCGCCCGATAGGTCTGCGCGACGAAGACGGCGCCGTAACGCCGCGGCGCGGGCGGATCGACGAGGCTCGCGAGATGCCGGCCGAGAACGTGACGGACTTCGCCGAGACCAACAGGGCCAACCGGGGCCATCGCATCGAGTTCGCCGAGAGTGGAGAGAATCTCGTCGCCGTCGCGGATCGCGGCGGCGACCAGCGCGCGAATCCGTTCGAGCCATTCGCCCCACGTCGAGCTAGACGGCAACGCGGCCAGCATCGCGATATGCGGCATCGCGATCTCGCGCAGATGACGCAAGTCAGCAATCTTGTGCTCGAGCGCGGCGGCCTGCGCAGTGTCGCTGTCGAGTTCGGCGAGGCGGCTGGCGAACTCGTGCTCAAGACCGTCGAGCCGGCGCGCCCATCGCTCGGCGCTTCCGATCACGGCGGCATCGACGATTATCTGCTCCCATCGCCACGGGGCGCGGGCGCGATCTTCGCCGGGGCGATTTTCCGCGGCGCTATGGGGTTCGAGCAGCTCGCGCGCGAGCGAGCCGGCAAACAGATCGGAAGTTTGTGCCGGTGCATCTTGGTCGGCGCCGGGATCCGGTTCCGGAACCTGGTCGAGCGAAAGATATTCCGCGTAGCGGCGGGCGGAAAGATTTTCAGCCGCGCACGCGAGCAGCGCCATCAATGCGCGCCCGGCGGGTCGCGGGCGGCGCGCGCCGAGCGCGAAATGGGCCGGTATCTGAGCGCGATCCAGCGCTTCTTCGAGGTACGGAAGATAGCGCGCGGGGTCATGGAGCAGCACGGCAATTCGATCGAAGGGCACGCCGGAGCGCGCCTCGTGATCGATTCGCCGCGCGATTTCGAGGCACTCGTGCATTTCGCCCGGCGCGGAAATGATCGTAACGGACTCGTCGAGAGAGCGCTCAGGCGGTTTCGCGTCGGAGAATAGAAAGTCTTGCGTCCGCGAGAGCGAGGTCGCGGCGCCGTCGCGGCAAATCGACCTGCCGAGCGGCGCCGCTCCGAGCGCGTCGGAAAGGATTCGCGCTGATAGTTCGTCGCCAGCCGGAAGAGTGGCGAGCAGGTTTTCCTCGCGCGCGGCTAGCGCGGCGACCAGTTCGGCTTCGCAGCGGCTTTCGAGCGGCACATCGAGCAGCAACGTGGGGATCGCGGCGAATCGCGGCGGCGGGTCGGCGCGCACCGCCTCAGCCGCAAGCGTCAGGATTCCCGCGCGATCGGCCAGCATCGCATCCCTGAGCTCCTGCTCGTAGCTCGTGAGCATCGCGGCCAGTTCGGCGCCCGGCCCGCCGTGCAGCGCGACGCGGTCCGGCGAAACGGACGCCATTCGCAATTCTTCGAGTGTAACGGCAAGCGCGTGCGCAAATCCGGGCTGTTCGATCACCGGTGCAAAATAGTCGAGCCGCACTTCTTCGCGAAGTTTGAATATCGCGCGCGCCGCGATCGCGTCGCGCGCAAGCTCGGGTGCGGGTGCCAGCCCGCGCGCGGCCATTGTGTCGGCGGCGAGCAAGCCGGCCAGGCGGTTGAAGGTCAGGCGATGAACTCCGGCCAACGCTCCGCGTTCGGCCGCAATCGAGCGCACCAAGTCGTCGGCGCCGGAGCGAGCGGGCGCGAGGACGATCGCTTCGGTTGCGGGTTCAAGCGCGCGCAGCCATTCGCGTGCCGCCGCAATTCGCTCTGCAGCGCGGTTCGAGATGACTATCTGGCGCGACTCAGGCATCGAAGCGGCGCGCGCGGCGCCGGGTTATTGATAGTTCGCTCGCGCCAGCGCTGTGGGCAAGAGGGCGGCCCGGTTGTTTCACAAGCGACCGCGCAGCCTATTTCACCAGGATGACCGGGTCGCCGACCCGGACCACGCCGCGCGCGGCAACTTCCGCGAAGACGCCAACGTTGACGCGATGAAACCGCGCCGCAGTGCGCAGCACGTCGAGATCCCGAGGCAGATCGTCCTGCGGATGCGTGGTCATCACGCAGCGCAGCGCCGGAATCATCGCGGTGATCTTCACGCTCGCGCCCACCAGTAATTCACCGCCTTCCCAGGCGTCCTCGACAAAGCGGTCGTCACCGGATCCGGTTTCGACCAGCAACGTGGGACGAAAGCGGCGCGGATCGAAAATCGATTTCGCGCCCGTGAGCTTCGACAGATGACGCAGCGTTCCGGTCGCCAGCACGTGCATCACGGCGGTGTCGAAGAACGATCCCTGCGCGAGCGCAAACTCGTCGGGCAAGTTGTCGGCGCTGAGGCCCGGAATCGCCTGCTCGACCGGTACATCGCCGAAAACGGTTTTCGGATCGATACCCGCGCGCTCGCGCACCGCGGTTTCGGCGCGTTCGAGAGTGACTTTGCGCCCAAGTGCGGCGCTGATTCGTTCGGAGGCGTCAGGATCGGCGGCGTGAATCACGCTTCCATCGGGCATGCGAATCGTGATCGAAGCGCCCGGGCCGGCGATTCCCGGATCGTCGTACTTGGCGCGGAAGCCGAACAGGGCGGAAAATTTCTTCGCGCTCGCGATCCGACGCGTAGCCGTCTCGCGCAGCGCCCACGCCCGGTCGCCGATTGCGCCGCGCTCGGTAATCTCGACTTGCGCGAGCTGCTCACCGAGCATCGATTTCACCGGATGCCGCCAGATGGCGGCCACGGTGCCGACCTGCGTTCGTGTCATCGCCATTTTCCTGTCGGCCGCGATCCTAGCGATCGCGCGGATGGGTTGCGTTGTAGTCGCGGATCGCTTTTAGGATTGCGCCGCCGGCTTTTTCCATTAGCTCGCTCTTGTTCGCGGTAACGCGCGCCGCTGAAGCTTCAAGCGGTTTGATCAATCCTTGGCACCGAGGCATCACGTAGCGCGCGATCATCTCATAGCTGCGCAGGGCCTGTTCGCGCGTAGTCCAATCGTGAGCGAAACAGAGGATCGTGCCGAAGCCGCCAGATAGCGTTTGCAACTTGGCGATCCGATCGAGGGCGTCGTCGGGCGTACCGATAATCGCGCCGCCATAGTCGGCCATCCGTTCGGCGGCGGCGTAGCCGTCATCGAATGGCGTGCGCTGCGGGCTACCAAGAATTCCCACTATATACTCGTTCTGCCATTTCTTGAGGCCCTCGGCAACTTCGCGCAGCGCCTGTTCTTTGGAATCAGCCAGATGAAACGGCATTACGATTCGCCAATCGCGCCGTTCGATCTTTTGGCCGTGCTCGCGCGCGGAGGTCTCTCCGAAATTCCACTGGGTCGGCAGCGCGGCCAGCCCCGCTTCCGAGTACGACGCGACTGACAGTACGCCCGTGCCGTATTTGCCGGCGCACTTCATTCCGGAGGGAGAGATCGTCGAGGCGACGGCGACGGGAATCCGCTCCTGGAGCGGCCGGATCTGGAGGGCCGCACCGTTGAGCTCGAACCACGAACCTTTATAGCTGAACGGCTCGTCGCTGTTCAGGAGGCGCAGGATCACGCCCAAACCTTCGTCCATCCGCTCGCGCTGCGTCATCGGATCGATCCCGAGCATCACGGCGTCCGACGGCAGCGCGCCCGGGCCGACTCCAAGCATCGCGCGTCCGTGGCTTAAATGATCCAACATCACGATTCGCTGTGCGACGGTGAATGGATGGTGGTATGGCACGGATATGACGCCGGTGCCGAGCTTGATGCGTTTGGTGCGCTCGGCTGCGGCCACCAGGAACATCTCGGGCGACGCGATCGTCTCCCATCCGGCGGAATGATGCTCTCCCACCCAAAATTCGTCGAAGTGAAGGTCGTCGAGCCAACGCGCGAGTTCCAGATCGCGCTGGAATTGAAGTGTGGGATGCTCACCGATCGGGTGATGCGGAGCGAGGAAGGCGCCGAAGCCAAGCCGATAGGTCATGTGAAAAACTCCGTTCAGCCGCGGATCGCGGCAACATCGCCGCGCTCGATCGCGTCGAAGTGCCGATCGGCGATCTGAGGCGACTCGGTTTGCATTGCGTTCAGCTCCCTCGTTTGCAGCTCAGATAGATACGCCGGATCAGGTTTTGCCTGACGACGGAGTCGCTGTCGGCAGAGAAGGGCTTGATGGTGGTACAGATGGAGCCGGCGATTTGGCCGCCGAAGGCGCGGAAGATGACGATGAGGTCGGGAGCGGCGTTGGCACGGTGACGGTTGGAATCGACGCGGGACTCATCGTCGGTACGGGTTGCTCCGGCGCCGGCGCCTGAGCGCTGCGGCTCGGCTCGGTTCCGACGCCGTATTGATAAACCAATTCGCCACCGAGATGTGCCTGATAGCCAATCACAACGACCGCGATTAACGCGACGATTAGGTAGATCGCGCGGCTCTTCGCCATGAAGCTCAAGCTTTCGATCAGAATGCGCCACAGCGCGAGCACACCGAACGCGTACATCAGAACGTCGCCCAATTTGGCGTGGCGATGCATCAGCGCTTTGGCGTCCAGTGGGATCGCCTTCCAGACCCATTTGGGCTGGAGCATCCCACCCGTTACCCACGAGGCCGCCGCCGAGACTGCCCCCAGAATCATCAGCGTCAAGGCCATGTAGCGCAGCCATGCCCGGCTCGGCGCCAGGCTGGCGACGAGGTCGATCAACACGGCGACGAACAAGAGCGCGACCGTGAAGTGATCGGCAACCGGATGAAGCTGAAGAGTGGTTAGCCAAGCGAGGACGTTTGCCATCGGGTCTCCTGAAAGAGTGATGAGCGTCCGGCGCCCGCTCCGAGCGCCGCACGGCATCTGCGTGCCTCGACTTTTATCGCAGAGCGAGGCGCTTCAGGCAATTGCGCGAATCCGGGCGAGAAACGGGCGGCGGCGAAATCGAATCGAAGGTTGCGCGGCAAATTACTGGGGCGATGGAGCCGGCGACGGCGCCGCGGTAACCGTCGGCGCGGCGGTTGGCGACGGAGTAGCCGAGGGCGCGATTGCGGACGGCAATATGGACGAACCCGCGGCAGGCGTGAAGCTTGCGGCCGGACTGGGCGCGGCGCCGGGGGTCGCGGACGCCACGGCGCTCGTGGGCTTGCGCAGCGCGATGAGCATCTCTTCGACGCGAACCTCGCTCCACGCACGCGCGGTGAAAAAAAATCGCAGCGCCGTCGGAAGCGCCAGTTTGGCGAAGTCGGGAGTCCAGGTCTCCTCAAATCCGAATTGGAGGTTCGATGAAACATCCGGGGTCGGCGTCGGGTTCGGCGCCTGGCGCGTCGCTATCACGGTGGCAGTTTTTGGATCGTCCGAGGGTGCCAGAGAGCGCAGATACCAGGCGATCGCTTGAGCGTCGGCGGGAAGCGCGGCAGTAGCGCCGCGGCCGGCCGCTTTTATCGCACGGTTGCATTGCTCGCGAGTCTCGATGGTCGTCGCAGGTACGCTCCACAACAGCGACGCGCTGCGATCCCATGGCGCCTCGCTCGCGATCGGTGCGGCAACCACCACGTTGGTCAGGAGCATCGCATAGAGGGTCAGTACGGCGAGTGCGGCGGCGGGGTAGCGGATGGCGTCCCATGCATCGAGCTGATGCATCCATTGGATACCGCAGGCGCCGACAAGAGCGAGCGGCACGATGATTCCGACGGCAAAATCGGGCCGATATGCCGGCACGAGCGTCCACGACCCGACGCTTGCGATCATCCACACCAGCGCCCAGCCGGCAAAGAACGACTTGATCTGACGCGTGAGGATCGCGGCAATACCGGTGAGCGCCGCAAGCGCGATCGCGAATTCATAAAAGCTGACAATCGCCGCGTAGAAACGTACGGGATCGAGCCGCACGGGAGCGCCGATTCTCGAAAGCAGCGCCATCGACGCGGCCAGCGCAAAACCGAACGGCGCCTCACTTAGAATCTCGATTAGGAAAATCCATCCCGCAAGGAACGCGACGCCGCCCGCGACCAGAAGCCATCCATACCGCGTCCACCAGATCCGCACGCGCAGGACACTATTTCCGCCCGCGAGCACGGCGGCCAGACCGGTGACAACGAGCGCGACAGCGCCCGTGAGCGCATCGATCCCACCAACCGGACCCGCGCTAATTGCGAGCACGAGCGCGATTCCGAGACCCACCGCGCGCGCCGCCGTCGGACGGCGTGACAGCGCGGCCGCATACGCAACCGCGACCATCACTAGTGCGATTGCCGCGCTGGCAGTCGTGCCCGAGCGGGAGAAGTACGTGAGCGTAGGCGAGAGCGCGAGCATCGCGGCCAGCCCCAGCGCTCCGGCGCGTCCGATCGCGCCGCGCAAAGCAAACACGGCTGCTGCAAGCAGCAGCGCGCCGATCGCCGCGGCCATTTGCGCGCTCGAATCCGATACGCCAAAGGCGTGAAAGATTCCGATCTGCGCAAAGCCGATCCACCCGAGTCGATGGGCTGCCGCGGGCGGATATGCGCGCCCGGTCGCAAGCGCATACTCGCCGAGCGCCCGCGCCGCCTCGCGGGGAAACATCGGGCGCCAGCCGAGCGCGGCGAAACGCGAAACGAGCGTGTAGGCCACAACGATGAGCCATCCAAGATGCTCGGCGGTGATGACGATCAGCGGTCGGTCGAGGCGGCGGGCGCTGCGCGCGTCGGGGTGCGGCGTGGTCTGCGCGGTAATTTGGGCGGCAGCGGGTTCGAGACGCTCGGCAGGATCAATTCCGAGGCGCCAGTCGTCCGGGCCGGGGTTTTCGTTGTGAGGCATCGAAGCCAATCGCTACGTTGAGGCGCGGGGCCTGTCAACGCTGGCGCGGTCCCGGAAATTAAGCGTACGTGAAAACCGTCCGGCGCGCTTGTGCGGCACGCGGGCACGGTTATGCTTGAGTCGTTTGAGGTCACGCGATGCCGGGGAACAAGACCACACCGCTCAAGCGTTTGTTCGCGGCGACCATTTCATTTCTCGCGGTCGCATCGATTGCGGCGCTGTTCTTCGCATATCGCGAGCATGGCGCGGTGGTTATCAGTCCGCCGAAATTCTCGCCCTCGATTGCTCATCTCCCTTACTATGCGTTCTGCTCCTTCTACCGGATGCTTGCCGCGTATCTCATCGCGCTGATTTTCTCGATCGCATACGGGATGGCGGCGTCGAGCAGTCGGCTATGGGAGCGCATCCTGATTCCCGTGGTTGATATCGCGCAATCGGTGCCGGTGGTGGGGTTCTTCCCCGCGGCGATATTTTTCTTTGTCGCGCTCGCGCACGGCCGCCAAATCGGCGTCGAGATGGCGGCGATCTTCCTGATCTTCACCAGTCAGGCGTGGAACATGACGCTGGGCGTTTTCGAAGCGGTGAAAACGGTGCCCGCCGACTCGAAGGAGGCGCTCGAGGCATTCGGGGCCTCGGGATGGCTCAGGTTCAAGCGCCTGTTGATGCCGGCCTGTGTTCCACGGTTGGTATATAACTCGATCCTCTCGTGGGTCGCGGGATGGTACTACCTGATCGCGTGCGAGATCATCACGGTTGGCCCCGCAAATTATCGTCTGCCCGGGCTCGGCAGCTTTCTGATGGATGCCGCGAATCACGGCTCGAATCTGGATCTCGCCGCGGGGCTTATGACTTTGCTTATCGTGATCGTGCTGATGGACGCGATTGTATGGCAGCCGCTCACGATGTGGTCCGACAAGTTCCGCTTCGAGTTCGCCGCGACCTCCCAGACCGCACGCTCGCTTGGGATGCTCGATGCACTGGGCGGGATTGGTCCCGCGATGACGCAGGCGCTGCGCTTCGTGCTGATGCCGCCCTACAAGGCGATTGCGCGGGCTGGGGCGGCGATGCCGCGGATGACATTTGCTTCGACGCCAGCGGCGCGGCGCACTGGACGGATCGTGCGAAATTTTTTCATCGGATCGCTGATCGTGTTTTTCGCCTACGCGCTCGGCGCTGGATTGGTGGCGCTGGCGCGGGCGTTGCTGAAGCCGTGGCCGCATGAGGCCCGGCAGATTCCGTTTGCGACGCTCGCGTCGGTGATGCGGATGGTCATCGCGTACGCGATCTCGCTGGCGTGGACGGTGCCGTGCGCGCTGGCCGCGAGCGAAAGCCCGCGCTTCAACCGGTTTCTGGCGCCGGCAGCGGAGATCGTAGGCTCGTTACCAGCAACGGCATTGTTCCCGCTGATCGTGATCTTCGTAATCCGCGTGACTGGCGGGATGAACCTTGCGTCGATTCTGCTAATCCTGACCGGGATGCAGTGGTACCTCCTGTTTAATCTGCTGGCGGGCGTCAACCAGGTGCCCGAGGACCTCAAAGAGGCCGCGCGAGTGTTTGGACTGTCGCGCGTAGCAACCTGGCGCAAGCTGATTTTGCCGGCTTCACTGCCGTCGCTGATTACCGGCAGCCTGACCGCGTGGGGTGGAGGATGGAACGCGCTCATTCTGTCCGAGTATTTTCCATACCAAGGCCGAATCTATAAGGTGACCGGGCTCGGAGCGCTGCTCGATGTCGCTACCTATGAGACCGGTAACGGCACGATGATCCTTTTGAGCCTGCTCTCGATGGTCGCGGTCGTGTTAATCTTGAACCGGCTAATCTGGCGGCGGCTGTATCAGGTCGCGACCGAAAGATATCGGCTGGACTATTAACCAGAGCGATGCGCAACGACGCTGAACCCGCAGACCCATGCCTCTTCTCGAGCTTCGCAACGTCTCCAAGAGCTTCGCCCTGCCCCGGGGAACGCTGGCCGTGCTGGAGGATATTTCGTTCAGCGTCGAGGAGGGTGAGTTTGTCGCGATCGTGGGACCGTCGGGATGCGGTAAATCCACTTTGCTGCGCCTGATCAACGGAATCGTTTCGCTAAGTTCCGGACAAGTGCTGTATCGCGGCAAGCAGGTGGACGGGATTAATCTCGAAACCGCACTGGTGTTTCAGTCGTTCGCTCTGTTGCCATGGCTGTCGGTCAAAGCCAACGTCGAGATGGGCCTGGAAGCGCGCGGAATCAGCGCCGAGGAGCGCGAAAAGCGCGCCAGTATCTATATCGACAAGGTTGGTCTCGACGGCTTTGAAGAAGCTTACCCGCGCGAGCTATCGGGCGGCATGAAACAGCGCGTCGGCTTCGCCCGCGCGCTCGCCGTCGAACCGCAAGTGCTGCTGATGGATGAGCCATTCTCCGCGCTCGACGCCCTGACCGCGATCACCTTGCGCGAGGAACTACTCGATATCTGGCAGGCGCCTGATATGTCGGTGAAAACGATCATCATGGTCACCCACATAATCGAGGAAGCGATCGAGCTTGCCGACCGGATCATCGTGCTGGGATCGCGGCCGGGTCGGGTGGTCGCCGACCTTCCGGTTGACCTGCCGCGGCCGCGCGACCGGCGCTCCGACGCCTTCAATGCGTGGACCGATAAGGTCTTCTCGCTTATCGAGGAGCGCGGCTGATGCCGGCAGTGAACATAATTCCGATTCCCGACTGCCATCTGACCTGGGTGTTCGGCTTGCTGGAGTTTTTAGAAGACCGGGGCGGGCGCGAAGACGGATACAAAATCGCGCGCGATCTGCAGTTCAAGTTTGGAGACCTGCTCAAGGTAATGAAAGCCGCCGAAATTCTGGGGCTGGTCTCGACCCCGGCGGGCGACGTCGTGCTCGAACCGCTCGGCAGGCAATGGCTCGCCAGCGACATGAATCACCGCAAGCTAATACTCCGCGAGCAACTCAAGAAGCATCCGCTGTTCAGCTACCTGATGCGGTTGCTGCGAGCGCAGGAAGATCGTTCGCTCGCCAAGGAAGTCGTGCTTGAACATCTGGCGATGCTTCTGCCGAGCGAACCGCCGCAGCGGCTGTTTCAGACGCTCGTCAACTGGGGGCGGTACGCCGAGCTTTTCGGCTATAACAAGGACGAGGACCGGTTCTATCTGGATCAGGAATAGACGTGCGCCCTGTGCGCAATCATCCCAGTCAGGAGGATCCCAACGATGGCGGAATCAAGCAGCGAGATCGTCGAACGTTTTTGCCAAGCATGGAAGCATCATGACCTCGACCGAATCATGGCATTTTTCAGCGAGGACGCCGAATACCAGAACGTTCCGATGGGTCCAGGCGCAAAAGGCAAGGCGGCGATTCAGGGCGTGATTAACACGTTCTGGCCGCTCGCGAAGTCGATCGAGTTCAAAGTGCTGCGCACGGCCGCCAACGGCGGCACGGTGATGAACGAACGCGTCGATATATTCGACATGGGCGGCAAGAAAATCGAGCTGCCGGTAGCCGGCGTGTTCGAGGTTCGCGAAGGCAAGATCGCGCTGTGGCGCGACTACTTCGATCTGGCGATGTGGACCAAGCAGATGGGCTGATCCCATATTCGCGAATCGGACGGCATATCGCAGCACGGTTGCACTAAGTGTTTTGCGGGGTGGGATCAACGGCGACTTCGCCGAGGCTCAGCCCGCAGTTGCGGCACTGCTGGCGCAGCGGGCCCGCCGGAAACGAATCGCGCTCGGCGACCTGTGAACGTTTTGATCGCACAAAAAATTGCTCGCCGCATCGCGGGCATCGCCGAACCCGAATCGCCGAGGCGACATAGGTGCTGGCCGCGATCACGATCAGCGCGGAAAGAAACAGAAACATCTCCCACGATGCGAGATGCACTTCGCGCAGTGCGGGACGATCGAGATGCAGGAAATCCACCGCCAGCAGGACGATCGCAATCAGAAACAGCGCGAGCCCGCTCGCAAGCATCGCCAGCCATCGCCGTTGCAGGCGGCGGATATCCGCCAGACCCTCGCGCTGCGCATGCGTAATCATGCCGCGATGCTTGAGAGATCAGTTGGCTTGGGCGGTCCAGGTGCCGCTGCCGCCGGAGGGCGTCGAGTTGTAAGTGCCGCTCAGAGTGCCGCCGCCGCGCTCGCCTTCGAAGTAGTAGGTGTCTGCGCCGTAGGGGACTTGGAATTGGAGATGGTTTCCGCGGATAAATCCTTCGAGCGGCGCCAACTCGAATCCTGCCTTGTGGATCACCAGCTCGCCGTGCAGGAAACCGTTTGGCTGGGGACGCAGACGAAGTTCCATGCTCGGACTTCCTCCGCCGGGCAGCCCACTGATCGTGCCAGTGGCAACGGTCGGTCCGGTCAAGCTGGCGAAGCCGCCGCTACCTGAACTGCCGTAGCCGCCGCTCGACCCATAACCTGAAGAGCCGCTGCCTGGCGAGCTTGCATACGCACCGCCGGTCGAGGCGAGCACACGGAATTTTTTCTGCGCGAAGTATTGCCCGTTCAGATAGAAATTGACCGTGTAGGTTCCGGGCAGAAAAGCTCCGCCGCGCGAGTTGCCGACCCGCCCGCTGAATGTCACGGTGCGCTGGCTCGGCGAGACGTTCTGCCAGTCGTTGACGCTGCCAAGCGTACGTCCGTCCGGCGCGATATAAGCCGCATCCACGCGGTACTGGCTCGACTCGAGGCCGAACAATCGATTGTCAAACGATATCTGCCATCCCACGAACAGAACCTTGGAGACATCGAAGGTGGTTGTTGGTCCGGAGATAGCGGTCCCCGTCTTGGTCGTGTTGAGGAACTGGATATTGCGCAACATCAGCGGCTTGCGGCGAGCCTCTTCGATCATCGCGAGTCGGTGCGCCTCTTCGGCGCGTTTGGCCGCCTCCGCCTTAGTGGCGGCCGCGGCGGCGGCCGCGGCCGCTTCGGCCGCATTGCGCGCTGACAGATCCTGCGTCACGGTGAACTGGTTTTCGGCGAGCAATTGATCGCCCATGTACAAGGCGACCTTGTAGCTCCCGGGGGGCTTGTCGGTCATCGTCGGCATCAGCGCGACGCCCGAAAATTCCGCGGTCTTTTGATTCGGGCCCAGGTAGATTTCCTGATCGCTCGACGCGATTTGCAGCCCGTTGGGATCGTAGATACGCGCATCGACCTTGTCCGCTCGTCCGGCCAGACCGGCCAGCGTATTCTTAAACGTTGCCGACCACTTGAGGTAGCGCGCGTTGGTCAGATCGGTGTCGGTAAATGAAGACGCCGGCGGGCCGAGCGGTATGCCCTCGCGCGTCGAAAGCGCGAGCGTCATCTGCTCGAACTTGAGCGGATGCCGCTGAGCCTTGGAAAGCAATTCCTGGTGCTTCCATGGGAGAGCGTCGATAAGTCCTGCGACCCCGAGCTGAACCTGGAGTTGCGGATCGGAGTAAATGTAGGTGGCGCCGAACGCCATTCCGCCGAGGACGATGCAGAAGACCAACAGCGCGATCGCATTCCGCGCGGTGTTTTTGCGCTTGCGCGGATGACGGATCAACTCAGGAGGAATTTCGTCGGAAACCTCGGTGAGCGATAGGTCGGCGGTGCGCGCCCGAGCGGTGACGCCTTGTGCGCCAATGTTTTCAATTCCGCGGCCATATAACATCATGTCGCGAAAGTCGGCGACGGTGGTGGGACGGCGATTTACGTCGTAGGCGAGGGCGGCGTCGATCGCGGCAGCAAGATTCGGCGAAATCTGCGGGCGCAGCTCGCGGATCGGCGGAAAGCTGAACGGCGGAAATTTCTCCGGATCGCGCCCGGTCAGGATGTAATGCAGCGTCGCACCGAGCGAGTAGAGATCGCTGCGCGGATCGACGTTGCCTTGGTATTGCTCGGGCGGAGCGAAGCCTAGCGTCCCGATCATCGTGCCCTTGCTCGAGGCCTTGAAGAGCCGCGCAATCCCGAAATCGATCAATACTGCGCGCCCCTTCGGTGTCAGCATCACGTTGCTGGGCTTCATGTC
>JAJZAG010000415.1 GCA_021799555.1 Deltaproteobacteria bacterium
GGGACAGGCGCGCCGGACGGCGTCGAGGACGATGCGCATCTGGTCCGGCCCGCCGAAGTTGGTCAGATCTCCGGAAAGGATCACGAGGTCGCAATCGCGCATGACGTCACCCATGCGCTCGAGATTTCGCGTCGCCATATGCACGTCGCCAAACGAGACGATCTTCATCGCCGATCCACCGTGATTCGAGCTTACCCGGCCGCAGATCGCTCCGGTAGAGCGGCCATGCCCCCATCTCACAAATCAGAGGGGCGGTGTTGCCACCGCCCCTCCCCGTCACCACATCCGCCACCCCACCACACGCTTTTGGCGCGCGAGGCCCGCGCCATTTTGGGTGGGCTCCGGAGGAATCACCGGAATGATTTCATCGTTGCGATTTCCTCATCTCGAGATTCTCCCCGGCCGCGCCGGAAACCGGATTAAACTTTTCGTCCTCCCCCATCCCCGCGCCATCCTCGTCTCCGGCATTCGCACTCCCCACAACCTCCGGAGCCCAAAACCTTTACACCTGAACGGCCCCATGATGCCGCCCGCAATCAGGATCAATTTCCAATACCGGTTCTTCTTCGATCAGCACCCAGTGGCCCAGATCTCTGAACTCGAACACCGCCGCGCAGCCGTCGCACTCGATCCATGCGCGAGCCGGCTCGCTGTCGTCGCCAAGGATTCGCGCGATCACATTCAGCCCCGAATGCTGCCGCGCGAGCATCTGAAATGCCACCGACGCCCGAATTTCTTCCGGCTCACTGCCCATCCCCGCGTCCTCCTCAGCTGCACCCGCTGGTGGCGCCGCAGTTCATGCATTTGTAGCAAGCGCCGTTGCGGACCATTATCGAGCCGCAATCGGGGCACGGCGGCGCGTCGGCCTGATTGATAAACGCCTGCCGCATCCCGCCGTCCTTGCCCTCGCGCAGGCTTGCGACGGTCGGCGCGGGCGCGAGGATCGGCGCCGACGCATGCGGCTCGATCGCCTTGGATTCATCAACGACGATCCCGACTTCGCGCTTGGCTTCCTCATCGAGGAACTTCGACGCCATCCATCGGAACAGGTAATCGACGATCGACTTCGCATACGGAATCTGCGGATTCTTGGTAAAGCCCGACGGCTCGAAGCGGATATGCGCGAACTTGTCCACCAGGAACTGCAGCGGCATCCCGTATTGCAGCGCGTATGAAATCGCGGTCGCGAAGGAATCCATCAGGCCCGAGATCGTCGAGCCCTGCTTCGACATGATTACGAAGATCTCGCCTGGAGTGCCGTCGTCGAACAGGCCCACGGTGATATAGCCCTCGTGGCCAGCGATATCGAACTTGTGCGTGATAGAGCGGCGCTCGTCGGCGAGCTTGCGACGGCGGGTATGGAACTCGTCGCCGTGCGCCGCCGCCGTCACCTGTGCGGCGTGCGCAGCGTCTGCGGCGCGTTCTTCCCTCTTGCCCGTGTTGAGGGGTTGGATTCGCTTCGACCCGTCGCGATAAATCGCGACCGCCTTCAGGCCGAGCTTCCACGCGGTCATATAGGCTTCGGCGACTTCCTCGACCGAGGCGCCGGTGGGCATGTTGATCGTCTTCGAGATCGCGCCCGAGATAAACGGCTGCACCGCGCCCATCATCTTGATGTGTCCGTTGTAATGGATCGTGCGAGAGCCCGAGCGCGGTTTGAATGCGCAATCGAAGACCGGCAGATGCGCGTCCGCGAGCGCCGGCGCGCCTTCGATCGTCTCGTGCTCGTCAAGGTACTCGACGATCTCCTGCACTTCCTTCGAGTCGTAACCAAGCCGCGAAAGCGCGCGCGGCACGGTGCCGTTGACGATCTTGAGCATCCCGCCGCCGACCAGCTTTTTGTATTTGACCAACGCGATATCCGGCTCAATTCCGGTCGTGTCGCAATCCATCATGAATGCGATCGTTCCGGTCGGCGCGATAACCGTGGCCTGCGAGTTACGGTAGCCCGCGCTCTGGCCGAGCTTGAGAGCGTCGTCCCACGCGTCGCGCGCCGCGCCGAGCAGATCGAGCGGCACGTAAGAGGGCTCGAGCCGGTAGGCGTGGCTGCGATGACGCTCGATTACCTTAAGCATCGCGTCGCGATTTGGCGCGTAGCCCTCAAAAGGTCCCATCTGCGCGGAGATTCGCGCCGATTGCAGATACGCCTCGCCCGTCATCAGCGCTGTAATCGCAGCCGCATAGCTGCGTCCCTGGTCCGAGTCGTACGGCATCCCGAGCGCCATCAGGAGCGCGCCCAAGTTCGCGTAGCCAAGCCCCAGCTCGCGGAACGCGTGCGCATTGGCGCCAATCTCTTCGGTCGGATAGGACGAATTATCGACGATTATGTCCTGCGCCGTGATCATCACGTCCACCGCGTGGCGGAACGCGCGCACGTCGAACTCGCCGCGCTCGTCGATAAACTTCATCAGGTTGAGCGACGATAGATTGCACGCCGAGTTGTCCAAATGCATGTATTCGCTGCACGGATTCGAGGCGTTGATCCGTCCCGACGCCGGGCAGGTGTGCCACAGGTTGATCGTCGTGTCGAATTGCATCCCCGGGTCGCCGCACGCGTGCGCCGCCTCGGCGATCATCCGAAGCAGATCGCGCGCGCGATACTCTCCGGCAACTTCACCGCCGCGCACGAACTTCGTGTGCCACGCCGCATCATCGATCACGGCTCGCATGTAGTCGTCGGTTACGCGCACCGAGTTGTTCGCATTCTGGAAGAACACCGAACCGTAG
>JAJZAG010000066.1 GCA_021799555.1 Deltaproteobacteria bacterium
GCAGCGCGCCGAATCACCGCGTTGACGAATCCCGCGGCAACGCGGCTCCGCGCGTTTCGCTTGGCGAGTTCAACGGCGGTCGAAACCACGGCGTGCGGTGGGATGCGATCGAGAAAGCGGAGCTGCGACAGCGCCATCCGCATAATCTCGAGCGCCTCGGGCTGAATCTCCGCGAGATCGCGTCCCGTGATTTTCGCTAGTTCGTAATCGAGCCGCCCGCGCCACGCGAGCGTGCCGAGCACGATGCGAGTGACGAGGCGGCGGTCGGACATTCCGAGCGCTACAATTCGAGCGCCGAGCAGCGCGTCAGCATAGCCGTTGCGCTGCTCGACTTCGAGGAGAATCTCGAGCGCAATTCGCCGCGCGCGCAAGCCCGCATCGGCGATACTCGCCGCGGCGGTGGTGGCAGCGGGACCTTGCGATCGCTTAAGCGGGGGTCTCACATGCCGAGGCGCGCGCCGGGCGCGACTTTGCGACCGTTGAAAAATTCACTCGCGCGCATCCGCCTGCGCCCCGGCGCCTGAACTTCGCAGAGCGCCAGCGCGCCGCTGCCGCATCGCACGATTGGCTCGGGCCGAATCGCGAGCAGCGTGCCCGGCGCGGCGGAAGACTCGGGACCGGCGGCGACCCGCGCGCGCCAGATGAGAAGCGGATCGCCGCCAAGCCTCGTGCGCGCGATCGGCCAGGGATCGAACGCGCGCGTCATGCGCTCAATCCGGGCGGCATCGGCGCTCCAGTCAATAATTGAGTCGTCTTTGGAAATTGGGCGCGTGTAAGTCGCGAACGCTTCGTTCTGCGGAATCTCGGTCACCGTTGCGCGCGCATAAAGGTCGAGCGCTTCCAGCAGCGCGTCAGCGCCGAGTTCGGCGAGCTTGCGCTTGAGCGAACTCTGGGTGTCATCGGAGGCGATTGGAATCGCGCGCTGAAGGATTATCGGGCCGGCGTCCATTTCAGCGGTGACGCGCATGATCGTGACGCCGGTTTGGGAGTCGCCCGAGATAATCGCGCCCTCGATCGGCGCGGCGCCGCGAAAGCGCGGTAACAGGGAAGCGTGGACATTGATCGGCGCGATTGCGGCAGCGTCGAGAATCGATTGCGGCAGAATTCTCCCGTAGGCGGCAACGACGATCAGATCGGGATTGTATGATTTGATTTGGGCGAGAAATTCGGGGCTGCGGATTTTGATCGGCTTGAGCACCGGCAGATTACTCCGCGCTGCCACTTCCGCAACCGCGCTCGGATGCGGCGTCAGTCCGCGGCCGCGCGGCTCGTCGGGCCGCGTCACCACCGCAACCACGGTAAAGCGCGGATCGGCGGCGGCCGCCGCGGCGAGGCGGTCGAGGATATGGGCAGCCAACTCGGGCGTGCCCATGAAGATTATTTTCAGCGGCGCGGCGATTTCAAATCCTGACCTTCGAGGGGCGTTCGTCGGCCTTGCCTTCCCGGATCAGCTTTTTGAGCTTGCGCCGGTACAGCTCACGTTTGATCCTGCTGATTCGATCGATGAACAGCTTTCCGTCGAGATGATCGATCTCGTGCTGAAGGGCGACGGCGAGCAAATCGTCGGCTTCGATCTCGATCTCCTCCTGGTCGGGCGTCCATGCGCGCACCAGCACGCGGGCCGCGCGTTCGACATCAGCGTTGTAATCGATCACCGACAGGCATCCTTCTTCCCAGATGACCTTGCCCTCGGCTTCGACGATGCGCGGGTTGATGAGCTTGAGCAGGTGCTTGCCGGGTTCGTCGTGATCGGTATCGAGAACGACGACTCGCATGGATTCTCCGACTTGCGGCGCGGCCAGGCCGACGCCGGGCGCGGCGTACATCGTCTGCGCCATCGAGTCGATCAGGGCGTTGAGTTTGCCGTCGATATTCTCAACCGGTTGCGCGACCTGCTTAAGCGAGTCATCGGGGAATTTCCGGATCTTCAGAAGCGCCATCTAAGTTACGTCCAAGCATGGAAAATCTATCAAAGCGGCCACCTGCTCGGAAGCGACGATACGGAACCTCCACGAAAACATCATATTACCGCCGTTCGGCTATCGTCGCGGCACACGTGCCGTTGGTTTATTCGCGCGCCACGGCAAATTCAGACGCGTGGGGATTACGCCCGGACGGCGCGCGCAGACCAACTCTAGCGGGCGGCGAGTTCGAATTCGGCCAAAAACGATTCCATCGCCCGGGTACATTTTTCCGGTTGTTCAATTTGCAGAAAATGCGTGGTGCCGGGAATCGCTTCGTAGGGGAGATTGTGTTCGAGGGCAAGTGCGCGACCGATCAGCGCCGGGGGCATCGCGCCTTCGAGATTCGGGTCGCCGCAAATTAGTTTGACCGGCACCGGAAGCGATCCCATCGCGCGCCACAGCGTTGGATCGGCATTGGTTGAAAAGACGTTGGCCTCGAACTCGCGCGGGCAGGCTAGGAACCAGTCGGCGGCGCGCGGGTCGTGGCGCAAAGTCGCGCGCGCCATCAATTCATAGGCTTCGGGTCGCCAACGCGGATTATACTTGCGGAACTGCGCGGCCAGGATGGACGGATCTGCGTAGCGAGGGGTACGGCGGCGTGCGCGGCCGGCCAGCGAATTCTTGTCGTCGGACTGGCCGCTGCGCAAAGGATGTCCTTCGGGTGGAAAAATCGGCGGATCGAAAAGTACGAGCGCCTCGAAGCGCTTGCCGGAGACGGGCACGTATTTGCGCGCATGCATCGCGGCCGTCACGCCGGAGAGCGAATGAAACACTCCGGCGCTGCGCTTGACGCCAAGCTCGCGCCCGATCGCCTGAAACACCGCTTCCAGGTCATCAACAAAATGCGTCCATAGATGAGCGTCCTCGCGGTGCAGCGGATTGTGACCATGATTGCGGAAATCGAACAGGACCACCTCGTAGCGATCGCACAGCGGACCCCAGAATGGCAAGTAGCCGTCGATCGCGAGGCCGTTGCCGTGGCTCAGAACCAGACGCGGAGCACCGCCGACGCCATGTTGGCGCACGCGGATGATCGCGCCGTCTTCCATTTTGACTTCGAAGCTGTGCCGGGCACGCGGCACGGCGGGATGCTGAGAGGGCATTGAAGATTCCTACCTGAGAGATCGTTTGGCGGCTTATAGCATTCGCACCGGATCGATATCGATGATCAGATGAACGCGATGCTTCTCGGCAATTCCACCGATCTCGGCGCGCATCGCCGCAAGCGCCGTGCGCATCGGCCGCAATTCTCTGGACTTTAGCATCACCTGCCACCGGAAGCGCTGTTTGAGCCGCTCGATCGGCGCGGGCGCAGGACCCAACACGCGCAGAATCTCTGGCGAGGGCGCGGCGCGGGAGAGCGCTTCGGCAGCCGATGCGGCAATATCGGCGACGCGCCGGGAATCTTCACCCTCGATTCGGACCATCGCGAGGCGCGCGAATGGCGGGTAGTCGAGTTCGCGGCGCAATTCGAGTTCGCGGCGCATGAAGCGGGCGTAGTCCTGTGCCTGAGCGGCACGGATACTGTAATGGTGTGGAGCGCGCGTCTGGATAATCACGCGGCCTGCGCGTTCGCCGCGGCCCGCGCGGCCCGCCACCTGGGTCAGGATCTGAAAGGTGCGTTCGGCGGAGCGGAAATCGGGCACGTGAAGTCCGACGTCGGCCAGCACGACGGCGGCCAGCGTGACGCCGGGAAAATCGAAGCCTTTCGTGATCATCTGCGTGCCGACCAGGATATCGACCTCGCCGGCGCGCAGCGCGGCCAAAATGCGCGCGCGCGCGCCGCGCCGGCCGCTCGTGTCGCTGTCCATCCTGTCGATTCGCGCAGCGGGGAAAATGGCTTCGAGAGCTGATGCGAGCTGCTCGGTGCCGAAGCCCTGTCCGGAAAGTCCGAAGCCTTTGCACTCCGTACAAAGGTCGGGCGCCGGCGCGCGGTTGCCGCAGTAGTGGCATCGGAGCGAGCGATCGCGCAGATGAAAGGTCATGCTGACGCTGCAGTTCGGGCAGGCGATCACGTTGCCGCACAGGCTGCATTGCAGGAAATTGTGGAAGCCGCGCCGGTTGAGAAACACCATCGCCTGCCCGCCGCCGGCAAGATTGGCGCGGATCGCATCGAGCAGCCGAGGCGAGAGCGGAACGATCTCCGCGCGGGCGGTGGACGCGGTCGCGCCATTGGCGGCGATGGGCGCGGCGGTCGCGCGGCGCAAATCGACGACTTCGACCTCGGCCATCGCGCGATCCAGCACCCGGCGCGCAAGACGCAACAGCCGGTAACGTCCGCGGCGCGCATTGGCGAACGATTCGGCCGACGGCGTCGCCGAGCCGAGCACGACGGGGCATTGGCTGAAACCGCCAAGGGCGACGGCGAGGTCGCGCGCATGATAGCGGATGCCTTCCTCGCTTTTGTAGGCGGCGTCGTGTTCTTCATCGACGATGATCAACCCGGCGTCGCGAATCGGCGCGAAAATTACCGAGCGCGGGCCGATCATAATCCGCGCCGCGCCGCCAAGCGCGCTCATCCAGCTTGCCCATCGTTCGCCGAGGTTCTGCGCGCTATGCGCTATCGCGGCGATCGCGCCGAAACGCGCGCGGAACGAGCGCACCAGTTCGTCGGCCAGAGCTATTTCTGGAACCATCACGAGCACCTGGCGTCCGGCTGCGAGCGTGCGAGCGGCAAGTTCGAGATAGACTTCGGTTTTTCCGCTGCCGGTCACGCCCCAGAGCAGAAAGGTCTCGAAGCGGCGCTGCAGCACGGCGGGTGCGACGGCGTCGATTGCGACTTTCTGTTCGTCGTTCAGATTGAATCCGGCGGATTGCGCTGGCGCGGGGGCGGCTTCGATAAGCTTTGCAATCACGATGAGCTGGCGGCGCGCGAGCGACTTCAGGATCGGCCGCGCGCCGGGAATACGCGCCGCGAGATCATCGAGCGCGACACCGGCGGTTCCGGCCGCCGCGACCAGTGAGTAAACCTCGCGCTGTTTGGGTCCGCGCAGTGCGGGCGCGGCGGAGTGCGGATCGGACGCGACACGCGCGACGAAAGCCTCGGTTTCGCGATGCCGTCCGCGCGTCGCGTCCCGGCGCGCCACGATTCCTTCGCTCGCAAGGCGGGCAAGAGCGACGCGTACCTCGCTCGGCGAACCGAGCTTTTCAAGCCGGCTCGCGAGCGCGGGGCGGCGCGCGACCAGAGCCAGAATCTTGCGCTCGAGCGCGCTCAGCGCGGCCGCGCGCAGGACGTTGGGCGGCGCGGCAAGCTCGTACGCGGCGCGTGACTCAATACGCGCGATTGATGGGATCACGCTGCGGTAGGCGTCCGCGAGCGGAGCCATGTAGTAGCTAGCGAGGAAATCGAGGAGCTTCAGATGGGGTGCGTCGAATAGCGGCTGAGGATCGATGAGTTCGGCGATCTGCTTGAGCGCGCCCGCGGCGAGTGCGTCGCCGACTTCGAGCACTACAGCGGTGACTTTGCGCGAGCGCAGCGGGACTATTACGCGATGACCGGGAGCGATACGGCCCTCGAGCTCGCGCGGGATTTCATAGGTAAGCTGATCGACGCCGTGCGCCGCCGCGACAATGACGACTTTAGCTTGCATCAGGTGGGCCGACGGTACTCGGCTCCGCATAGCCGAGTGCAATTTACTCTCGTATCAGGTTCGAGCAACCGGCGCTCACTCCAGCCACCGGCTGAAGCCAGAGCCGTCGGGCGTCCGGGCGGGTGCAAGGTGCCGCTTCCAAGCCAGCAGCGGGAATGGTTGAATCGGGATGCCCCGGCGGACGCGGCCATGCAGCCGGGATGGGAATATAATCGATGCTGCGTTTTCTCACTGCCGGCGAATCGCACGGCCCGGAACTGATTGCGATTGTCGAGGGCGTGCCGGCCGGCTTCGAAGTCGATCTCGCACGGATTAATCATCACCTGGCGCGCCGCCAGAAGGGTTATGGGCGCGGCGGCAGGATGCTGATCGAAAAGGACGAGGTCCGCCCCGTTTCCGGAATCAGATTCGGACGCACAATGGGCAGTCCGGTCACGTTTATTATCGTCAATCGCGATTTCAAGAACTGGGAAAAGCGGATGTCGGCGGATCCGGCCGACGCGGGCGAGGCCAAGGTAATCACGCGGCCGCGCCCCGGGCACGCCGATCTGGCCGGAGTGCTTAAGTACAACCTCGGCGATATTCGCGACGTATTGGAGCGCGCGTCGGCTCGCGAGACGACGGCGCGGGTCGCCGTCGGCGCGCTCGCTATGGAGCTTTTGCGGCCGTTTGGGATCGACGTGCTCGGCTATGTCGTCAGGATCGGATCGACGGAAGCGAAGCTGCGGACCGGGCTCGAGATCGACGAGCTCAGGCGCGTGACCGAAAAATCGCAGGTACGGGTCGCCGATCCGGCGGCCGAGCGCGCGATTATCGCCGAGATCGACGAATGCAAGAAGAGCGGCGACACGCTGGGCGGAATCGTCGAGGTTGTGGCGACCGGGCTTCCGGTAGGTTTGGGCAGTCACGTCCAGTGGGATCGCAAGCTCGACGGGAGGCTGGCGCACGCGCTGCTCAGCCTGCAAGCAGCCAAAGGCGTAGAGTTCGGTGCGGGGTTCAAGGTCGGACAAATCCGTGGGTCGGCCTTGCACGACGAGATTGGCTATGACGCGGCGGCGCGCCGCTTCACGCGCGAATCGAACAATTCCGGCGGCACCGAAGGCGGGATGTCCACCGGAGAGCCGCTGACGGTGCGGGTCGCGTTCAAGCCGCTATCGACCCTGATGCAGCCGCTTAAATCGGTGGACACGCGAACCAAAGCGGAAGCGGTCGGCACGATCGAGCGCTCGGACGTTTGCGCGATACCGGCGGCGGCGGTGATCGCGGAAGCGGTGGTGGCGTTCGAACTGGCCGGTGCGTTCCTGGAGAAATTTGGCGGCGACTCGCTCGTCGAGATAACCCGTAACTGGCAGGGTTACCTAGAACAGGTGCGCAATTACTGAGCGACGGACAGCGGCCCTACGGGTCTCGATCGCGATGGAAGCGCAGGCAACGCCCAAATTGATTTTGACCGGCTTCATGGCGACCGGCAAAAGCGTGGTGGGCCCGCTCGTCGCGCGGCGCCTCGGATGGCGTTTCGTTGATTCCGACGCCGAGGTGGCGGCTCGCGCGGGCAAGTCGATCGCGGCGGTCTTCGCCGACGAGGGTGAGGCGCGAATGCGCGCGCTCGAGCGCGAGGTGATCGCGGCGCTGGCGCGCGACCGCAGGCGGTGCGCGCAATGCGGGCGGCGGCGCCCGGCGGTGATCGCGACCGGCGGCGGTGCGATCGTCGAAGAGGCGAATTTTGCGGAGATGCACGCGGCGGGCGTGGTGATTTGCCTGAGCGCGAGGCCCGAGGTGATCGCGCGGCGGGTCGCGCGCACGGCGGCGCGGCGACCCAAGCTCGCTGAAGGCGGAAAGCCGCTCCTGGAGCGGATTAACGAACTGATGGCCGAGCGCGCGAGCGCGTATGCGCGCGCTGACGCGACGATCGACACTTCGGAGATCGCGATCGAGGCCGTGGTCGAACGCGTGCTCGACGCGTACGCCGCGCATGGCAGAGGGCGATGCAATCTTTGCGCGTAGACCTGGGCCTGCGCTCGCACGAGGTTCACGTCGGCGCGGGACTGCTTGACGAACTTGGCGCGACTGTTCGCCGCGCGGGGCTTGGCGGCATCGGAGCAGCGCTAATCACGGATACGAACGTGGCGCGGCATTATGCGACTCGCGCGGTAGAATCTCTCAAGCGGGCGAACTTTGCGCCGACAGTGATTGAGATTGCGCCGGGCGAGGCGAGCAAGTCGCTGGCGACGCTCGCGACGGTGTACGACAGGATGACGGCGGCGGAAATCGATCGCGCGGGCGTGGTGATCGCACTCGGCGGCGGCGTGGTCGGCGATCTGGCCGGATTCGCCGCGGCGACATACCTGCGCGGAATCGCGGTCGTGCAGGTTCCGACCACCGTGGTCGCGCAGGTTGATTCCGCGCTGGGCGGGAAGACCGGAGTAAACCACCCGCGCGCGAAAAACCTGATCGGCGCGTTCCATCAGCCGCGCGCGATCGTCGCGGACGTTGCAACGCTGGCCACGCTGCCCGAGCGCGAGTACCGCGAGGGATTCGCCGAAGTGATTAAGTACGGAGCGATCATGGACGCCGCGATGATCTCCGATCTGGAACGCGACCTCGACCGGATCGCCGGGCGTGATGCGGCAATCCTTGAGGCAGTCGTGGCGCGCTCGCTGATGCACAAGGCGGCGATCGTCGCGGCGGATGAGCGCGAGACCGGAATTCGCAAGATCCTGAATTTTGGCCATACCCTCGGCCACGCGCTTGAGGCCAGCGCGGGCTACGGACGTTACCTGCACGGCGAGGCGGTCGCGATCGGGATGGCGGCTGCCGCGGCGCTCTCGGAGCAGCGCGCCGGTCTTGACGGCCGCGAGGCTGCGCGGTTGGTGCGATTGATTGAGCGCGCGGGACTGCCGACCGCGATGCCGCCGGAGGCGTTTCGCGACGCGGATTTCATATCCGCGCTGCGGCTCGACAAAAAGCGTGCGGACGGCGGAATCGAGTTCGTGCTGCTGGACCATCTCGGTCACGCGCTGACGCGTAAACTCGGCGTGAGCGAAATTCTCTCATCGTTCGCGTAATCGGCGCAGTCGCCTCAATCGGCGCACAGGCACTGCGCTGCGCGCGCAGTTGTGGATATGCGATCGCGGTTGCGCTTGCAATTAGTAATCGAAATGTATGAATATTCTACCGGTAGTGATCGTCTGATTGGCAGAGTATCGCGCGTAGTGCGCCGATTACGCGCATTGCTTGTCAGTCGATGGCGGTGGATGGTGGCGCGCAGGGGCCGGGAGATAAAGCCTTTACCGGCGTGACGGATAGTGGATTAATGTTCTTGTCAGGACTGGCTTTTTTTCCGGAGCCGGGCTATTGCCAATTGGAAGGTGCTGACGGGCACAAAGCCCAATAGGCGCTGTCATCAACCGGTTAGGTCTGTCTGGACAGCAATTATCAAATCAAGCGGCGCCGAGGTGAGTCATGGATCGAATCGAAGTAATGCAGAGCAGGGTGCTCACCGTACAGGAGGTCTCGAGCTACCTGCGAGTGCATCCGTCAACCATTTACCGGATGCTCAAGAAAAATCAGCTTCCTGCCTTCCGGGTGGGCAGCGACTGGCGCTTTACGGTCGAGGCGATCGACCAGTGGCGCGAAAAAGCCGAGTCGGGCGCGCTTGGCGAGCCTGCCGCGCCCGCCGTATCGGAATCGCGCAAGTAAGCAGCCGACGACACAAGAGTTGAGCCCGCGCCGCTCAACTAAAGTAGCGGCGCGGGTTCTCCACCAGCATCGCCCGGACCTTATCGTCGGGTACCCCAGCTTTTTTCAGCGCCGGAACTATATTCTTGAGCACGTGAGTCGGCTTCCAGTTCTCGATAAGCTTGGCGGTTTCGGGCGGCAGATCGAGCCCGCGCCCGAGCCAGCACGCAACCGTATCGTGCGACAACACGAGTTGCTTTTCGTAGCCGACACCGAGCAGGCCGATAAGCGCGGCGAGCCTGAGTTTGTCGGGATGTACGAAATCCAGGCCGAAGCGGTCGAAGCCCAGGATGCATCCGCGGTCGAGCATCGCTGTGTGGTAACCTAAATCGGCAGAGCCACAGCTATGGCCGATCACGACATGCGCCAAATCGACTCCTTCTGAGGCGAAGATTTCGAGCTGCTCACAGCCCATCGTTCCGTCTTCGGTATGAGTGGTGATTGGAGCGCCGGTGCGCAAATGGGCGCGTCCGGCGGCGCGCAGACAATTTTCCTCGTACTTCGTCACCTGCCCTTTGCCGGTGGCGCACTTGATAATGCCCGCTTTGATTCCGGTGTTGCCGATCCCCTTGGTAAGCTCCTGCACGTAGACTTCCGCGATCTCATCGACGCTGCGCTGTCTGAAGTAGGGCGTGCTTCCCAGGTCTTCCTTGTAGAGTCCGGTGGCGCAGATAATGTTGACACCGGTGGCGGAGGCGACTTCGGCCATGAAGGTAACGTCGCGCCCGATATCCATCGGGCACGGATCGACGAAAGTGCCGAGGCCCAAGTCCTTGAGTTCTTTGAGCCGTTCAATACAGGCCTTGAGCGCCGCCTTGCGCTCGAACTTGGGCGCGGCGCAATCGAGTTCCCATCCCGCCCATCCGATCATCAGATGCTCGTGCATCAGGGTGGTGCCGAGATTCTCCGCGGTGATGGAACTGGTGACGGTATTGATTGATTTCACGGCGACGCTCCTCGCTTCCGCGCGGGTCGGGGTGGCGCGGACCTGCGTGCAACGTTAGACCGGAGCGCGGCGAATCGTCAAATCGGCGTGTAAATCAATTCGCGGAATGTTCGGCGGAGCCCGGCGAAATCACGCTCGATCGCTCGGGCGAGCCGAGGAACGAAGCCACGATCACGAGCGTCACCCCGACGGTTATCGCGCTGTCGGCGATGTTGAAGACGGGATAATTCAGGTCGTAGTAATGGACGCGAATAAAATCGATCACCTGGCCGCCCGTGGCGCGATCAATGAGGTTGCCCGCCGCGCCGGCGAGGATTAGCGCATAGGCGATCGAGTTGAGGTCGATTTCGCGGCTGCGCGAGATCAACGCCAGCAGCACGGCGATCGCCGCGATCGACAACCCAAGCAGCATTGCGGATCGTATCCACGGCGGCATTGCGACAAACATACTGAAGGCCGCGCCCGGATTGCGCGTGTAGGTTATATCGAACCAATTCGGGATGACTGGGATCGTTTCGTACAGCGCCATGTGCGCAGCGACGTAGTGCTTGCTCCATTGATCGAGCGCGAGAACGGGCAGCGCGACGAGACCGAGCAGGATCGCAGTGACGCGCAGGCGCGAACCGGCCGGAGCTGCCGGCACGGATTGCTGCGAGGGCGGATTCTCGTTCACGAAATTAGGCCCTGACGACGGCGCGACATCGCGGACACAATTCGGGGTCGCCCCCGTCATCGAAGTAGCACCAGCATCGCGCGCACTTCACCCCGGGCGCGCGGCGTCCGGTAATCGTGGCGTGCGGCGAGACTCTGGCGAAATAGCCGTCGCTCGAAAAGACATCGTCGCTTCCAGCGGATTCGGTTTTCAGCGCGGCAGCTTCTTCCGGCCCAAGCGGCTCGACTTCGGAGACGATGAACAATTCCTTGAGCGCGATCGCGTCGGCGTCGGCCGCGATACGGACAGCGGCCTCGAGCGGCGCGCCGATCGTACCCGCCTTGCGCATTGCTTCGAGCAGTTTCAGCGCCTCGTCGCGAAGCGCAAGCAGCCGGTCCCACTTTGCGGCCAGCGCGGCGTCGGTCCATTCGGGATGCGAGGGTTGGAGTTCTAGGAGATGCACGCTCTCGGCGGTTTTACCGGGGAGGTATGAATAGATTTCGTCGGCGGTGAACGGAATCAGCGTCGCGAACATCCGCACGATCGCGTCGAGGATCAGATAGAGCGCGGTTTGCGCCGAGCGGCGGCTGAGCGACGTCTTCGCGTCGCAATAGAGTCGGTCGCGCGCCACGTCGATATAGAGCGAGCTCAAATCAACCACGATAAAATTCGACAGCGCCGTGTAGGCCGCTTGGTAATCAAAATTCTCGAATGCGGCGCGGACGGTGGACTTAAGGCGCTCTAGCCGCGAAAGGATAAATCGGTCGAACTCCAGCATCGCCGGATGCTCGACCGCGTCGCGCGCGGGATCGAAGTCCGAAAGATTGCCCAACAGGTAGCGGCAGGTGTTGCGAATCTTCCGGTAAGATTCGGAGACCGCGTTGAAGATCGTCGGACCAAGCGATATCTCGGTCGTATAATCGAGCGACGCGTAGACCAGCCGAATCACGTCGGCGCCAAGGCGATTTGCCACGTCGTAGGCGTCTTCCGTGTTGCCGAGCGACTTCGACATCTTGCGGCCCTGCTCATCGATCGTGAGCCCGTGGCTAATCACACTGCGGAACGGCGCGGCGCCACGATCGGCGACCGCGCACGCCAGCGACGACCCGAACCATCCGCGCGCCTGCTCGACCGCTTCAAGGTAAGCGTCGGCCGGCCATGTGAGTTCAGGTCGTTTGCCCAGCACGGCGGCTTGCGAGCATCCCGAATCGAACCACACGTCGAGAACGTCTTCCTCTTTAGTGAATGCCCCGCCGCCGCATCCGGGGCACTTGAGTCCCGCGGGAGTGAAGTCAGCGACCGGGCGCGCGAACCACGCATCGGAGCCTTCCTGCTCGAAGATCTCTTCGGCGCGCTTCATTACGTCGCGATCGAGCGTCACATGCGCGCACTTTTCGCACTTGAGAGCGGGAATCGGCACGCCCCACGCCCGCTGGCGCGACAGACACCAGTCGGGACGAGTTTCGGTCATGTTGCGAATCCGGTCGCGCGACCATCCGGGGTACCACTTCACGCCGTCGATCGCGGCGATTACTTTGTCGCGCAGCCCCTCGTGATCGATTCGCAAGAACCATTGCTCGGTGGCTCGGAATATGAGCGGCTTATGGCATCGCCAGCAATGCGGGTAGCTATGCGAAATGGTTTGCGCGGCGAGCAGCGCGCCGGTCTCGCGAAGCTTTGCGACGATCGGGTCATTGGCGGCGAACACGTTCATTCCGGCCCATGCTCCGCCGTCCTCGTTGAACACTCCGGCGTCATCGACGGGAGTAAATGGCTTCAGCCCGTAGCGCGCGCCAACCACGAAATCCTCGTAGCCGTGGCCGGGGGCGGTATGTACAAGGCCCGTGCCGGTATCCGCGGTGACGTGTTCGCCATAGATCAATTTGACGTCGCGGTCGAGAAACGGGTGACGAAAGATGTCCTTGCCATCAAGCGATTTGATTGCGTCGCGGTCCAGCGCGATGATCTTTTCAACCGAGAGATTACAATCTTTTGCGACCGCGTCGGCGAGCCGTGCGGCCACGATGTAATAACGCGCGCCCGCTTTCAGAGCCACATAATCAAAGGTTTCGTTCATCGCGATCGCGAGATTGGCGGGCAGCGTCCACGGAGTTGTGGTCCAAATGACCGCAAACAGGTTGCTGGACTTGTGCGCGGCGGCAAGCTCGGCGGCATCCTTCTTTTCGGCGACCAGCGCGGAGGCGTCCGGCAATTTCGAGTTCAGCGCGAACGCGGCATATATTGACGGCGACGAATGCTCCGCGTACTCGACTTCAGCCTCCGCCAGCGCAGTCCGGCAATCGAAACACCAATGAACAGGACGTCGGCCGCGATAGACGTAACCGCCGGCGACCAAGCGCGCCAGCGCGGCTATTTCGGCGGCGTCGTACTCAGGCGCCATCGTCAGATAGGGATTGAACCAGTCGCCGATACATCCAAGGCGCCGGAAATCGCTGCGCTGGAGCTCGATCC
>JAJZAG010000416.1 GCA_021799555.1 Deltaproteobacteria bacterium
GGAACCCTCCAGGAAATTCCGTGTACCGGGACCGATACGGCGATAACGAACCGCGGGCAACACCTCCGCGCTTGTGTCGGTTTCCACGCCGACGTCCGTAACGAGCAGGTCGAAACCGAAATGTCGCGCTAAAACGCTGATCGCTGCGCCGCCGAGCGCAATATTTCGCAGCATCTCCGCCGTCACGGCCTTCGGATAGGCGCTTACGCCGGCGTCCGCAACGCCGTGATCGGCGACGAAAACAGTCAGCGCGCCGCGCCTGAAGGATGCCGACGGATCGCGCCGAATAGCCGCGTAGCGCTGAACGATGTCCTCAAGGTTGCCGAGACTGCCGGGCGGCTTGGTCAGAGAATCGAGCCGCATCCGGGCCTCTCTTGCGGCTTCGGAATCAAGCGGCTTTATTGCGTCGATAGTTTCTTCGATCAGATTCATCGCCTTTCGGCTCCAAAGTAGTTTACGGCGGCTGCCGCGAGACGTTCATTGTCCGAACGCGACCGCACGCCGATGCGGTACATGCCGCGTCCGCATCCGGGCAGTGCGCTGAGGTCGCGTATCGTGAGTCCGCGGGTTGTCATGTGTCGGCCGAATTCGCCGCGGCTCTGTTCGCCGGAAATCTCAAACATCAGGAAATTCGCACTGGACGGAAACATGTGCAGATTTGGAAGACGGCTCAATCGGTGTTCGAGCCAGCGCCGTTCCAGTTTGACATTGCGGCGCGCCAAGTCGATAAAATCCCCGGCTACATCCAGGCACGCGAGCGCCACATGTTCGGCAATCGCGTTCACGGACCACGGCTCGATTACATCGCGCAGTTTGCGCACGAAATTGGCCGAACCCAGCAGATAACCCAGCCGCAACCCGGGAATCGCGAAAATCTTGGTCAGAGATCGGAACACGATGAGCCTGGGATTCGAATCGAGCAAGCCGGCGGCCGATCGAGGATCGTCGGCAAACTCGATAAACGCCTCGTCGATGACGCACCAGGCGCCCCGCCGAGCGCACTCCCGCGCGATAGCGGCGGTATCGTCGAGTCCGGTGACCACACCGGTCGGACTATTGGGCCTTCCCATGAACGCCGCATCGGCACCGGCTTCGAGCGCCTCGTGCAACGCTGAGCGCGAGAGGCGGAAGTTGTCTTCGGCGCGCGTGGGAATCGGAAGCGGGTTGGAGCCGGCGGCGAAGAGCGCGTTGGCGATTTCACTGAAGGTCGGGATCACCACGAACGGTGACCTGAGGTTAAGCGCGCGCGCAACGAGATAGATGAGTTGTGTGCTGCCGTTGGCCGCGATTACGGTGTCGGGAGAGACGCCGAGCCATGCTGCGATCCGCGCTTCAAGTTCACGAGGGTAGGGCAGCGGGTACTTCGAAATCTTCGACGCTGCCTCGTGATAAGCTCGAATCGCCTCCGGCGGCGCCCCGAGCGGATTGAGGCTCGCGCTGAAATCCACGCAACCGCTCTCAGGTGCGTTTCCGCCGTGGACGCGATCGATCGCGAGCAGGCTCGAAGAGGCTTTCATCACACCGCCCGTCAACTCCCGATGATCGAACGCAGAACCACGCCGAAGGTGAGCGCCAATGCTGTTGCGACCCACATCAGGGTTCGTGAGGTGTGCAACGCCGCGAGATCGAGCGGAGTTTCCGCGCGTCCGAATATCGGCCGACGCTCCAATTCGCCGCCGTAATACGCATCGCCGCCCAGTTTCACCCCCAGCGCTCCGGCCATCGCCGCTTCCGGATAACCCGCATTCGGGCTCTCGTGCTCGCTCGCGTCGGCGAAGCAGGTGCGAAGACTCTCAAAAGCGCGGCCCGTCATGATGGCGGCGATGGCGATACTTAGAGCGGCCAAACGCGCCGGCACGAAGTTGGCGATATCATCAAGCCGCGCGGCGCACTTTCCAAAGTAGAGGTAGCGCTCGTCCTTGTAACCGATCATCGAGTCGAGTGTATTAATTGCCTTATATGCCAAAGCCGCTACGGGCCCGCCGGCAAAGAGAAAGAATAACGGCGCTATTACCCCATCGCTCGAATTCTCGGCGACCGATTCGATCGTCGCAGAGATCAGGCCTTCACGATCGAGAGTCCCCACGTCGCGCCCAACCAGCGAACGTATTTCACGACGCGCCAAATCCTCGTTGTTGGAACGAAGCGCCAGTTCGACAGCTGCCGCGGCGTCATTCAGGCCCCGAGCCGCAAGCGTCGTCCATGCGATGAGCGTGGCGGCCAGAGCACCAAGCCACCAGTCAAGCGCTTGCGAGGTCGTTATCACGATCCAACTCGCCGTTGCCGTGAGGGTTACTACCACGACTGCAAGCAGTGCTCCGGCTGCAAAATCGCGTGTGGAAGCGCCGCTATGAAGGCGCGAATCGCCCCATGCTACGACGCGGCCAATAAGAATCACCGGATGCGGTAACCATTCCGGATCGCCCAGGACGATATCCACGAGTATAGCTGCCAGAATAAACTTCGTCGGAAGATACAATGCGTAATTCACGTGTCAATCAGAAGGGCGGTGCAGCGCCAACCGTTCCAGGCCTGCCAGAGCCGTAAGCGCGGAAAGATCCAGATTTGCCGCAATCAGATCCGCAAGCCGATCGTAGGACTTCCTACGCAGAGCCGTTGCATCCTCGACCGGCGATATATCCAGTGGATGAAGGCCCTTCCTTAGCCGTATCTGATTGAGGTAATGGCGGCGAAACCGCGAGTCGTCAAACAATCCGT
>JAJZAG010000067.1 GCA_021799555.1 Deltaproteobacteria bacterium
TTCGCCGCAGCTTGCACAGGTGCCGGGATTGACGGCGCGCAGAGCGTCATGTGAGCGGCGCTTGTTCTTTTTCGAGTGAGAGGTTCGGCGTTTGGGTGCTTGCATGGCAAATATTTCCTGCGTTTGGAATTGAATGAACTTACGGGCGCGAGACCTTGAGCATGCGCAGCGCCGCGAGCCGCGAATCGAGCCGCACTTCGCGGCATCCGCACATCTCCCGGTTAAGATTGATCCCACACTGCGGACACAGCCCACGGCAATCCTCGTGGCACAGAGGCCGGGTTGGCAGCGACAGCATGATCTGCTCGCGCACGAGCGGACTCAAATCGATCTCGTCTCCATCGTAGAGCGAGAACTCCAGGTCGTCCACCTTGAGATTTTTCTCGTTGGCCGGGCCGATCGCCTTTGGTGCAAGGACGAAACGAAACGGACCTGCCGCCGAGGCGTCAAATTCCTCGGCGCAACGTGCACAGACGGCCGCAGTGCGCGCCTGAATTTCTCCCCTGAAAAACAGGTCTGTGCCTGCACGGTAGTATGAAACGCTGACGGCGATCGGGCCTTCGACGCGGTATTCGCGCACGGGGCCTTGCCCTAAAATCCGATTGATTTCAGATTCCGGCTCGGCAAAGGAAGTTTCCTTAGCCTCGGCGGTTATGTCGTCCAGCCTAAGTTTCACGGAAATTCGCCCCGGTAAGCGGGATTGCGATGCAAGATTATTGCACGTCAGCGCCGATGTTCAAACATGGATCGAGCGAGGGTGGGACGGCAATGCTTTCAGGCCGATTTTCGGGCAATCGGGAGCTATCGAGCAATTCTCGCAGGCGGGATTGCGCGCAGAGCACACTCGGCGACCATGCAGGATTAGACGCATCGAGAATGCGCTCCATTCGGACGGTGGCAATATCGCGGCCAGGTCGCGCTCGATCTTGACCGGGTCGCTGTTGCGCGTAAGGCCGAGGCGGTACGTGACGCGGCGCACATGGGTATCGACGGCGAAACCCGGTTGCTGAAAAACGTGGCCGCGGATCACGTTGGCGGTTTTGCGGCCGACACCGGTCAAGGCGACAAGATCATCCATCGACTCAGGAACCTCGCCACCGTGGCGTTCGACGACCTGGCGCGCAGCGGAGATAAGAGAATTGGCTTTCTGGCGAAAGAAACCCGTCGAAGCGATCAGCTTCTCGATTCGCGCGCGCGGCGCGGCGGCGGTCGCGCGCGCGTCGGGAAATTCGGCAAATAGCGCCGGAGTGACCTTATTGACGCGCTCGTCGGTGCATTGGGCTGACAGTATCGTGGCGGCAAGGCATTGCCACGGAGTCGAAAAATCGAGACTTATGCGTGCATCGGGATAGAGCCGCGCAAGTATGCGCCCGATTCGCGCCGCGCGCGAAGCGCGGGCCCGGTGCGACTCGCGCCGCAGTATCGAGGATCGCGTCATCAGCTACACCGGAGCGCGGCGACGAGCCATCTCGACGCCGAACGACTCGAGTTCGCGCGCCTGGCGCGCGGAGTCCCATCGCAATTCGGTTGCCATCAATTGCGCGACAACCGGTGCGGCGGCGATTGCCTCGGTCGGATACCGCCAGGACATCGCGGTGCGCCGAACCATGAAGTCGGCCAAATTCAATACCATCTCGTTGCGCACAGCGTGGATCACCTCGGCGCCGATAACAGGGCATCCGGGCGCGAGCGGACGCGCCAATCCGGGGCGGGCTGCGGCGATCCGCGCGGGAATGCCCGCACGGGTTCCATAGCGAGCGAGCAGAATTTCGCGCGCGTCGCGCGAAATTCCGGCAAGCGCCTGCGCGCCTTCGCCGGTGGGTCCATCGCCGGCGTCGTCGCGGCGCGCGCCCGGCAACGGCGTTTCGCGGGTCGGGCATACTACGGGTGAGCGCCCGAGATTCTTCATCGCTCGCGTGACGAGTTTTTCGGCGATCTCGCGATGCGTTGTCAGCTTGCCGCCGGCCACGGTGAGCATCCCGGACGAGCTTTCAAGGATGACTTCTTCTCGCGGTACGGAGGACGGCGCTTTTGAGTCGGCGCTGTCCTCAACTAGCGCGCGCAATCCGGCGAAGCTTGATGCGACATCTTGAGGAGTGAGCTTGATTCCCGGCAGGCTCTCGGCGACAACCCCGAGCAGATAGGCAACGTCGCTGCGATCGGGGGCGACGCGTGCGGGGTCGCCGTCGTAATCGGTATCGGTGGTGCCGACCAACACGTAGGACTCGTGCGGCATGACGAAAACGATTCGTCCCCCGTCGTCAGCCAATACCAATGAATCATGCACCGGCAGCGAAGTGCGCGGAAAAACCAGGTGCACTCCCTTGGTCAGTCGCACGCAATTGCCCACGGACGGATCATCAAGGCGGCGGAGATGATCGACCCACGGACCGGCAGCGTTGACGATAAGGCTGGCGCGGACCTCAAATTCCGTGCCCGTAACGAGGTCAGTCACCGCCATCGCGGCGAGCCGTTCGTCGGCACCGCGAATCAAGCGTTCGACACTAGCGTAGTTGGCGATTGCGGCGCTATGGAGAGCGGCGTCGAGAATATTCTCGAAGGTGATTCGCGCGTCGTCGGCCCAGGCGTCGAAATAGAGCGCGCCTCCGGCAAGCTCCGCGCGCGATAGCGCCGGTTCCGCTTCGCGGACTCTCGCCGCGCTCAAATTACGATGCCACTCCGCCCGCGGCATCCGCGCGATCAGATCGTAGAGCCACAGCCCCATCGACATAGTGAAACGTCCGAAACCGCGTCCGCGGTATATCGGAAAGAGAAAGCGCATTGGCTTTACGAGATGAGGTGCCGTGCGGCGGCGCAGACGCTCGCGCTCGCGCAGCGCCTCATAGACGAGTTTCAATTGGCCCTGAGGAAGGTAGCGGAATCCGCCGTGAATCAGCTTCGAGGAACGCGAAGAGGTGGCTCCGGCGAAGTCACCGCGCTCGACTAACGCGACGCGAAGTCCCCGCATCGCAGCATCGCGCGCGATCGCGGCGCCGTTGATTCCGCCTCCGATAATCGCGAGGTCGAACTGCTCGGCGCCAAGTCGCTCAAGCGCGCGGGCACGGTCGAGCGGATTCTCGTCCGGCGTCATCGCCATTCTTATAGCGCCTACAGCGGGCGTTTAGGACCGCCGAGCGCCGCGCTCAATCCTCGGGATCTTCCTGAAAAGAATAACGTTCCTCGCGCCACGGATCCGCGTGATTATGATAGCCGCGCACTTCCCAGAAGCCGCGCTTATCGAACTCCGAAAATTCAATCCCGCGTACCCACTTGGCGCTCTTCCACGCGTAGAGCTTGGGCACGACCAAGCGCAGCGGAAAGCCATGATCGGGCGAAAGGTCGCGACCATCATGGCGATGCGCCAAAATTACGTCATCGTCGAGGAACTCGTTAAGCGGCAGATTAGCCGAGTATCCCTGCTCACAATGGATGACGACGAAACGGGCCTCAGGCTTCAGCGACACAAGCTTCATCAGGTCGAGTACTTTGACGCCTTCCCATTCGTTGTCGAGCCGGGACCACGAGGTGACGCAGTGAAAATCGCTAATCTGCTTCGATTGCGGAAGGGCGCGGAATTCCTCATAGGAGAAGCGCAATTCCTTTTCGACCAATCCAACCACTCGAAAATCCCACTTGGCCGCGTTGAAGCGCGGCGTCGGACCGTAGGACAGGACCGGAAACTTGTCGGTCAGAACCTGACCCGGTGGGACTCGGGCTTCGAGTTCTTCAATCTTGAGCGGCTTTCCCATACCGCTCTTAATAGCGGAGCGCGGCATGTCGCGAAAGGGTTTTCATGAGCGACTTCGGCGCATCGCCTGAACCACCGCCTCCGTCATCTCGAGGGTCGAAGCCTCGCCGCCCAGATCACGTGTAAGCACGCGGCCCGAGCGCAGGACGGCGGCAATCGCAGCGCGAATTTTCCGGGCGGCGGCGGAACGGCCCAGATATTCGAGCATCATCGCGGCGGAAAGGATCGCGGCGATGGGATTGGCGAGGTTCTTCCCTGCGATATCGGGCGCGGTGCCGTGAACAGCCTCAAAGATTGCGCCTTTGTCGCCGTAATTGGCGCCCGGCACAAGGCCCAAGCCTCCGATCAGACCGGCGCACAGGTCAGAGACGATATCACCGTATAGGTTTTCGAGGAGCAAAATATCGAATGAGCTCGGATTGGTGACCAACCGCATACATGCGGCGTCTACGATTTGCTCCTGGTAGCGGATTTCCGGGTAGCCTTTTGCGACCGAGCGCGCACACTCAAGGAACAGGCCGTCGGAGAGCTTCATGATATTAGCCTTGTGAATCGCCGTGACAGACTTGCGTCGGTTGCGCCGCGCGTATTCGAAGGCGAAGCGCGCGATTCGTTTTGAGGCGCGCGCGGTGATTATCTTGATGCTCTCGACGACGCCGGGGGCGACTTCATGCTCGATTCCCGAATAGAGATCCTCTGTATTCTCGCGCACGACGATCAGATCGACGTCGCGAAACGGGGTATGCACGCCCTTAAAGCTGACCGTGGGACGCAAGTTGGCGTAGAGGTCGAAAGTCTTGCGCAGGTACACGTTGATTGAGCGGTAGCCGACTCCAACGCGTGTTTCGAGCGGACCCTTGAGGGCAACTCCAGTGCGGGTCAGAGACTCGAGCAGATCGTCTGGGACGGGATTTCCATACCGTTTGAGCGCGCCCGCTCCAGCGGCCTGCCGATCCCAATCGATCTTGACGCCGGCGGCTTTGATTACTTCAACGGCGGCGCCGATGACTTCGGGGCCGACGCCGTCGCCGAGAATTAGTGTCACGACCGGGATCGCATCAACGTGGGCGGCGCTCAGACCGTTGGATTTGACAGCCCTTTTGCCGCGACGCGCGGTTGAAATCGTGCGTGAGGATTTCGAAAACCCATTTGCGCCGCCGTGCGCGCGCGAGTTGAGAGTGATGCCGGTGTTGCGATGCTGCTTGCTGAGGGAACTCATCAGACTCCATTACTTTCAGTTAATCGTTCACAATTGCGAAAAATAGATCGGCGACGTTCGTGCCGGTTGGACCGGTGCGAAACAAATCGCCGGCCGCCTCCAGAAGATTGTACGCGTCATAGCGGGCCAGTGCTGTAGCAGCGGTAAACCCCCGAGCGGCCGCGCGCGCGACCGTCGCCCGGGTGGCGAAACCGCCCGCCGCATCGGTAGGCCCGTCGATTCCGTCACTGCCGGCGACTAGCGCGTAAATTTCACGGGCCGCATAGCGTTGCGCGATCGCCGCCGCCATCGCGAGCGCGCAATGTTGGGCGCGGCCGCCCTTGCCGCTGCCGCGCACGGTAACCACCGGCTCGCCGCCGGCGATCGCGCAGACTTTTCCGTGCGGCAGTGCTGCGACGCGAGCGGCTAGCGCGCGGCCGAGGTCGTCGGCCTCGCCACGCAGCTCCGCTAACCGTTCGACACGATAGCCGGCGGCGACTGCCGCGCGCCCGGCGGCCTCGAGCGCGGTCGAATTGTCGCCGACGATCGCGTTGGTCACCCCTGCGAAGGCCGCGTCGCCGGCCTTCAGCGTCTCGGGAAATTGACCGGCCGCACCGCGCTCAAGATGATCTCGGACAGGTTCGGGCGCTCGTCCCCATACGCCGCGCCGCTTAAGAACCGATACGGCGTCGGCAAAGGTTGTCGGGTCGGGCGCGGTGGGTCCCGATCCGATCGTGGCGAGATCATTGCCTGGCACGTCGGAGAGAATCAGACTGAAGCTGCGCGCGGGCGCGGCGGCGGCGGCGAGCCTGCCGCCCTTGATGGCCGAGAGATGCTTGCGGACGATGTTGATTTCGCGGATTGGCGCTCCAGCGCGCAAGAGCGCCCGCGTCACGACAATCTTATCTTCCAAGGTGATCCCCTCGTCCGGCGCGGCGAGCATCGCCGAGGCGCCGCCCGACAACGCGACAATCAACAGATCTTCGCTGCGCAGTCCGTGCGCCAAGTCGAGCGCGGCATGCGCGCTGTGCTCGGACGAACGGCCGGGAATCGGATGTTCTGCGCGCAGAACGTCGATTCGGCGCAATTGCGGATCATCGGCAGCGACTGGGATCACGGCGATCCCGTCTGCGATCCTGTCGCCAAGGCGGCTTTCGAGTGCCAACGCCATCGCGGCCGCTGCTTTGCCCGCGACGAGCACGCTGACGCGGCGCGCCGCAGCGATTTCGGGTTGTAATTTGACGGCTGCGGCGATCGCACCGTCGAGCGCGCTATACATCAGCCGAGCAGGATCGACCGCGGTAATGGCGGCCCGATAAAGCCGCTCAAGGTCGGCGCGCGCGACGGCTTCGCGATCGGGGAATTGCATAGCGAGAACATTGTGCCATGCGCGACGCTACACGCGCATCCGGGGCGCCCGGGAATGGTTTAGCGGGCGCGCAGAGTCTTGATTTCGCCCGACTTCATCGCGACGATTACCACCGTGGCCATCGCGGCGAAGATTCCGGTGCCGACAATGCCCGGAATCGCGCGCAGATCGCGATCGAGCCGGGCGGGATTGTGGATTTCCTTGACGGCGCAATCGAGGATCAGGTTGCCGTTGTCGGTTACGAAATCGGCGCCATCCCTTCTGCGGATCGCAGGTTTGAGCCCAAGTGCCGCCGCTTTGCGCGCGGCTAGCGGGATCGCGAAAGGAACGACTTCCACAGGCAGGTTGCCTCGCGCGCCGAGTTTGCGCACGAGCTTTTCCTCGCCGACGAGGATGATCAGCTTGCGCGCGGAAGCGGCGACGATCTTTTCGCGCACCAGCGCGCCGCCGTAGCCTTTGATCAGGTTTAGACGCGGATCGACTTCGTCAGCGCCGTCGAAATCGAGATCGATTTTCGGCACGTCGGCTAGCGCTACGACTTCGATTCCGAGCGAGCGGGCAAGCTCCTCGCTCGCGCGCGAAGTCGGCACGCCGCGCACCGCGATCAGGCTGCGGCCGAGCGCGTTGATAAACGCCGAGGCGGCGCGGCCCGTACCGAGACCGATCACCTGATGCGGGCGAAGGTGACGCAGCGCGTACTTACTGAGCGCCTCCATTTGAGATTGCGGGTCAATCTGCGATTGCGGCGCTGCGCGGATAATCGTCACTCCCATGCGCGTTCCTCTTCGCGCCCCTAGCCGGCAGCACGCGCTACCTGCCGTCCCGGAGCAGGTTCATGAACTCGTGGCGGGTTTCGTGATTCGTACGGAATACACCGAGCATCGCCGAAGTCGTGACCCACGAGTTCTGTTTCTGAACGCCACGCATCCGCATGCACATGTGCTCAGCCTCCAGCACGACAGCGACTCCGAGCGGTTCGATCTCTTCCATTATCGTCGAGGCGATCTGGGTGGTGAGCCGTTCCTGGACCTGGAGCCTGCGGCAGTAGATTTCCACCATACGCGCGAGCTTGGAGATCCCGACGATCCGCTTGTTGGGCAGATAGGCGACGTGCGCCTTGCCCATAAAGGGGAGCATGTGATGCTCGCACAGGGAGTAGAAATCGAGGTCCTTACACAGGATCATCTCCTGGTAGTCTTCTTCGACAAATAGCGCGCCGTTGATCGCGGTCTTGGGATTTTGCTGGTAGCCCTCGGTGAGAAATTCGTAGGCCTTAACCACGCGCAGCGGTGTGCGGAGCAATCCCTCGCGGCCGGGTTCTTCGCCGATGTAGCGCAGAAGAGTGCGCACTGCATCTTCGGCCTTCCCACGGTCGCGCTCCGAGCGCGTGGAGCGCTCGGGCAGGTTGTGGATTAGCGACTTTCGGTCTTGCGCCATTGGTTAAACTCCAACGCGAGCTCGATCGCAAGCGACGGCCCGCCGCCGCTCATGATTACAAATCCGGCAGCGTCGCGACTAAGCGTACGCATCAGTTCGAGGTTCTCCCGTAGCGAGTGGACCCTGGCCTCGGCCTCGCTCATCCCCGAGTAACGATCCAAATGTCCCCTCGCTTCACTCAGGTCCCTGACCTTGTCTTGCATGTATTTCGCCATCCCGGCTTTCTTGACCGGCAAAATACCGAGCACTGCGGATATGCCGAGGCGTCCCGTATGTGCGAGGAACCTGCGCGCGGTCGGCGTGTCGAAAACCGGCTGGGTGATGACGAAGCGCGCACCCGCCCGCGCCTTGCGCTCGAGCATCTCGATCTCGTGCGCGAAATTCTTGCGGTACGGGTTCGCGACCGCGCCCGGATAAAGCGAAGGCAGCGTTTTGAGGATTTCCTTTCCCTCACCCGTGTCTCCGCCATTGAGCATCGCAATCATCTCGAGCAATCGGAAGGCGTCGAGGTCGTGCACGGCGCTTACGCCATCAGGATCACCGGGAGGGATCTTGTCGCCGGTCAGTGCGACGACGCCATCAATTCCAAGCGCCCCGGCGCCGAGCAGATCGGATTTGAGCGCAAAGCGGTTGCGGTCGCGGCAGGAGAGGTTGAGCACTACCGGAATTCCAAGCCGCGCCTTGATGAACGAGGCGAATACCAGCGCGGACATCTTGACACGGCCAAGCGCGTTGTCCGTCAGATTGACCGCATCGACCTCGCCGCGCAGCGGGGCTAATCGACGCAGCAGCAGGTCGGGATTAACTCCGCGCGGAGGAGAGACTTCCACCCACAGCGCGGGCCGTCGTACGGCAAGACTTTCTGCTATCGTGCCGGACAATGTGCTTCTCCGCCCGTGCGCGCGGCAGCCAGTGACGGGGCGCAGCCGCGAAGCAGGTTCATCTGTCGCTAACTGGCCGACGCTCCGGGCCTAAGCCTGGCGGCGTTCGGTCGCCTTAACCTTCTGATACTTGCGGTAGTCGTAGCCGGTCGCCATCGCCATCAACAGCGGCTCCATCCCGCCCTCGCGCTCGCGGCGCAGCACGCGCAGGCGATCGAAGAATTCGCCGAAATCCTTATCTACGCGGCGGCGCCCGTCGACCGGGGCGAGGAAGAAATCGTGCAAACGGGTGACGGTGAAGCGCAGCGAGGAAAAGCGCAGTTCGTTCGGAAATGCGTCCCACTCGGCGAGCGACAGGGTGCGCACCGACTCGTAACCGGCTAAGAGTGCGCGGAAGCGGTCAAGCGAATAGACGCCGCCAACAAAACATAGGGCGTTGACGGCGGTCGCGATATCGAAGATATATTTGCCGCGGCAGGCGGCCTCGAAATCGAGGACGGCGGTCAGCCTTTCACCGCGAAACAGCAGATTGTCCGCAAACAGATCGCCATGGATAACGCCCTTGGGCAGTTTGCCTTCGAGATAACGCGTCAAGTACTCGATTTCATCGTCAAGAGTTCGACAGATTTTGCGGAAATAATTCGGCAGACGGCCACGCACGCTCAAGTAGAGGTCGGCGATCCGTTCGAAGCTGAAGCGGTTGTCGATCCCCTTCTTGTAGGCTTTGCCGATCACATGGAGCTCACCGAGCGCATGGCCGATAGTCTCGAGATGCCCGAGCTTGATTTTCTCGACCGGCAGGACGCGACCCTCCTGATAACGGAACAGCGACACGCACTTGTTGTTGAAGGCGCGATAGAAGCGGCCCATCCGATCCTGCATCGGATGCGGGCACGGGAACGAATGCTTGCGGATAAATGTAAGCAGATCGATCTCGCGCTTGAGTTCGCTCTCGCTCTTGACCTCGTCGATCCGGAGCAGGAACTTTCCCTTCGCGGTCTCGAGGATATAGTTGCTATTGACCGAACCTTCGGTGATACCGGATGCGGCGGTCACGCGGCCAAGCGCGTAATCGTCGGAGAGTTCCTTGAGGAACGGTTTGCTTAACTCGGTATAAACTGCCATGCGGGAACGTTGGACCGGGTCTGTCCGCCGGAAGTCTAGAGCCATAGCTGCGGCGGGTCAACTAGGGTCTGGAAAAGATTGGATTTTAACTTGCTTTCGTGCATCGATGAGCTTCCTGCGACACGTGATCAATTCACGCGGCCCGTCGCCTAACCGACTGGCCCAATTAGGAGAGTAGCATGCCTGTCAAGAAGAAAACCGCCAAATCGTTGGTCCGCCCGATCGCGAAGAAGACCTCCACCGCGGCGCAATCGGCTTCAGTCGCGCTCGAGGGCAAAAAGGCGCCCGCCTTCGAGCTGCCGGCAGGAGACGGCGGCAAGGTCAAGCTCGCCGATCTGGTCCGCAGGGGCAACGTCGTTTTGTATTTCTACCCGAAGGACATGACTTCCGGATGCACCGCCGAAGCATGCAGCTTTCGCGACAACCTGTCGGCGGTACGCGCGCTTGGCGCGCAAATCGTGGGCGTCAGCGCCGATTCTCCGGACTCGCACTCGAAATTCACCGGGAAGTACGATCTTAACTTCCCGCTCCTTAGTGACTCTGACAACAAAGTTGGAAAGCTGTACGGCGTGTACAAGATGAAGTCGATGTACGGACGGCAGTACATGGGGATCGAGCGGACGACCTTCATAATCGATCGCGCAGGGGTCGTCCGTAAAGTTTTCCCCAAGGTAAAAGTGAACGGCCACACCGACGAAGTGCTCGCAGCGCTCAAGGCTCTCGGATGAACCGCGCCGTGCGCGAAGCCTCGATTATGAGGCCGCAGCGCTGCCGTCGTCGAGTAGATTCTTTTGCAGGAACGCCCTCATCTCAGGCGATACTCCACGGCCGAGACGATGCCCCTGCGAAAAGTAGTGCGTCTCCACATTAGCACCGCGCTCGCGCAGGGCGGTGGCAAGGCTTTTTGCCTGGCTGACGGGTGTAGATTTATCGCGCTTCCCGTGCAGGATCAGAACGCTGCATCCGATCCGACTCGGGAGATGCCGGATCACGCTGCGCTCGGCAAGAACGCGCTTACTCGGCCAGACCTCGTGCATTATCGCGAGCTTGGTGCGCAGCGTCGTCTCGGGCCAGAGGCTCAGCATGTCGTACGCGCCGGATTCTAGAATAAGCGCGCGTGGGCGCGAGTCGTAGTCCATCAGCAAGCCGGCCGCGACCGCGCCATGACCCGCGCCCCAAACTGCGATTCGTGAAGGATCGACGTCGGACCGCGCCGCCAGCAGATCAAGCGCGCGTTGCGCCGCCGCTACCGCCTGAGGTCCAACGTAACGGCTGGGCCCCGACGAATGGCCATATCCCGGGATGCTGATGCAGGCGACCTGAATACCCATCGCGACGATATACGCGTTCGAATCGACGCAGCGCTCCGTCGTCTCCTCGCCGTTGAGCACCAGCAAGGCGGGACGCCGTCCCGGTTCCGGGCTACGCGTCAAATAACCGGCGATCTGATATTTGTTCGGCCCGAGCGCAACCACAAAATTAAACGGCGCGGTGTCAGGATGCTGTTTCAGGAATGATTTCGGGACGACTCTGCACGCTCCGAGCGAAGCGGCAATCGCCAGGATTGCGATCGTCGCAAGAACGCGGATGGTTTGCGACTGCCCTAATGCACGCGAGTTCAAGGCGGCTGATTCCTTTGATTCAATGTCCATGAACCAACCAAACCTATACCGAGAACCGCCGAAAAGATATCCATATGCGCAAACCCTGCGGGCGACGACACGCACAATTGTCCGCCCGGGTTCGGCGCCTATCAGTGGGTGTCGAATGATTGAATCGCGCGGGTATTTCACAAATACTTGCTGATTCACAAGGCGGTATCGCGTCCGGATTGGGATTATCATCGGGACGGAACATGCGTTATGGCTACGCAGGCATCGGCAGCTATTGATTTTGAGAAAAACAGCGGTGTGATCCCGGTTATCGCGCAGGACTACCGGAGTCATCGGGTTCTGATGCTGGCCTACATGAATCGCGAAGCGTTTGAAGAAACGGTCGCTACCCGGCGCGCGTGTTACTTCTCGCGCTCGCGCAAACGCCTTTGGCGCAAGGGTGAGGAGTCGGGAAATTTCCAGATCGTCCACGAAATTCGCATCGATTGCGACCAGGATGCGGTGCTTTTGATGGTCGAGCAGGCGGGCGACGGCGCGGCTTGCCACGAGGGATACGAGTCGGACTACTTCCGCGTCCTCGATGGTGACGGTTGGCGCGTCGCTGATAAGCGGCTCGTCGATCCCGCCAATTACGGGCCGAATTACGGGCACCATAAGAAGTCCGAGGCCTGAAAATCCGGTGCGACTTACGCCGGATGCATAAACGATAAACCACGATGGCCGACAGAACGCTCAAGTTCGGAATTCCCAAAGGCAGCCTCGAGCAGCAGACCCTCGAGTTAATGCGCAAATCAGGATGGCGGATCCGGGTAGGCTCACGCTCTTACATCCCGAGCGTCGATGACGCAGCCTTATCTTGTCGAATTTTGCGCCCGCAGGAGATGCCACGCTACATCGCCGACGGCTCGCTCGACGCGGGCATAACCGGCAGCGACTGGGTGGTCGAGAACAATGTCAAGCTCGAGCAGATCGAAAGCTTCATCTACTCGAAGGTGTCGCTCAAGCCGTCGCGCTGGGTGCTGTGCGTGCCACAGAACTCGTCCATCACGCGGCTCGAAGATCTCGAAGGCAAGCGGGTCGCGACCGAAATTGTCCAATTCGTCAAGCGAATTTTCGCCGAACGAAAAATTAATGTGGAAGTTGAATTTTCGTGGGGCGCAACCGAAGCCAAGGTCGCGGAAGGAATCGTCGACGCGGCTGTGGACGTGACCGAAACGGGAGCCTCGATTCGCGCCAACGGCCTGCGGATTGTCGAGGAGTTGCTGGTCTCGAATCCAGTCCTGGTCGCCAACCCGGCGGCGTGGGCCGATGAATGGAAGCGCGCCAAAATCCGCCAGATTGGCGTGCTGATGCGCGCGGCGCTCGACGCCGAGAACCGGGTGATGATCAAGATGAACGTCGCGCGCGCAAATCTCGAAAAAGTGATCGCGCTCTTGCCCGCGCTGACCGCACCCACGATCTCGCATCTCTACCCGTCGCCGGTCCTCAAAGGCGAAGAGTGGCTGGCCGTCGAAACTGTCATCGCCGAGCATACCGTGCGCGAACTCTTCCCGAAGCTGCTCGAAGCGGGAGCCGTCGGGATCGTCGAATGCCCCGTTAACAAAATCATCTGAACGGCGCTGCACTCTCCGGAGCGAACGATAGAGCAGCCATGATGACCAGCCGCGAAATCACCTTTCCGGCATCCGACGGCCATCCGATGCGCGCAGTGATCGCCGGCGACGCCAACAGCGAACGGCGGCCGGGCGTCATCGTTATCCACGAGATTTTCGGGCTGAACGACGATATCCGCAGAATCACGTCGCGAGTCGCGGACCTGGGTTACGTCGCGCTCGCCCCCGATCTGTACGACGGTCCCGGGTTGCGCGCGATTTGTATCGCCCGATCTCTGATTACACTGAATCGAGGCTCGGGACAGGCTTTTGAGGACCTCGAAGCGGCGCGAACATTC
>JAJZAG010000417.1 GCA_021799555.1 Deltaproteobacteria bacterium
CGAGCATTCGCGTCCGCGTTAGATGCGCTCCCGCGAGCGCGCCAAGTTCATCGGGCCGGTCACCAACGGTCGCGATGCGCTTGCGGTCGTTCATGGCGCGGCCTCGCGGTTGTCGCCGGAATCGGGCACCGTACTCGAAAACGCCGCCGGATGGATCATCGCGGCGATCATCTCGAGTGACTTTCCGACTCGCGGTCCCGGGTGAAGAATCGGATCTTGCGGGTAACCGAAGACGCGATCGTCTCGCACGGCGGGAATGATCGAATAACGGTCCCAGAAGCGGCTCGGCGCTTTAGCGTCGCTACCCATCTGGCCGTCGAGAATCACGTCGGGCCGGGCGGCGATGATGTACTCAAGGCTTAACCGCGGCCACTGTTGCCCGGCGCCGGCAGCGATGTTTTCGGAGTTCGCGATCGTGAGCAGTTCGTCGAGAAAAGTATGCGGACCCACCGCGACCATCGGTTCGTGCCCGACCAGCATCAGCACCCGCACGCGCCGCGCATGCGCGGCGCGTGCGCGCACCGACGCGATCCGCGCATCGAGCGCGGCCAGCATAGCGCTCGCCGCACGAGCGCGGCCGATCCGCTCGCCGATCTTCAGGATTCCTCCTTCTATCTGTGCCAGCGAGTCGTCGCCAACCGTCATCACCGAGCATCCGGTCGCGCGCAACAGCTTGAGCTCGCGGGTGTTGGAAGATAGTCCGAGTCCGATCACGAGGGTTGGATGCAGGCCGATGATCGCTTCGACGTTCGGAGTCAGAAACGTTCCGACCCGCGGCAGGCGCGTCGCTTCCGGCGGATAGTCGCAATAGCGCGACACGCCGACAACTTCAGCGCCCGCGCCAAGCGCGAATAAGGTCTCCGTGACAGATGGCGCCAGCGAGACGATCCGCAAGGCAGCAGGCCGCGCGGCTGCGGCAGCAGCGCCGGGAGCCATCGCGGCACACAGCCATCCGGCGATCGCCGCCAATATTCCCACGCGTGCCAATGAGGCGGTCATTCCGCGAACTTATCCGATCCCGTTCTGCGCGGTAAGTGGGTGTGCGCAATGTTGCATTGCCGCGCGCGCGTCGATTAGCTTCATCGATCATCAAGGAGACCTCACTTGCTCAAGATCGCCGTATGCATCAAACAGATTCCGCTGATCGAAGACGCCAACTTCGACCCCGAAACCAAGACGATTAAACGCGACGGTCCTGCGGTAATCAGCGCGTTTGATCTGCGGGCGATCGCGCTTGCGGTCGAACTGAAGGCGCGCCACGGCGCCGAGACCACGGTGATCACGATGGGTCCGGCGCAGGCGCGCGCCGCGCTAATGGACGCACTTGCAATGGGCCTGGACCGTGCGGTTCATCTTGAGGATCGCGCATTTGCAGGTTCGGACACGCTCGCGACGGCGCGGGTATTGGCGACCTGGCTTGCGCGCGAGAATTTCGATCTGGTGCTGCTCGGAAAGTACTCGCTCGACGCGGAAACGGGTCAGGTCGGACCGGAAATCGCCGAGATGATTGCGGCCGCGCAGATAACCGGCGTCAGAAAGGTCGAGATCGACGGCAACAGCATTCGCGCCGAACGCGAGAGCGATTACGGCTACGACGAGATCGAGGCGCGGATGCCCGCGGTGCTGACCTGCGCCGAGCGTGTCGCGCAGCCGATCCGCATGAAACCGGAAGCACAGGAGCAGGCCAGGAGTAAGCCGATCGTCACGCTGAGCGCAAGCGCGCTCGGCGCCGACGCGGGAGCCTTTGGTTTCGCCGGTTCCCCGACTTGGGTGCAGGAAATACGCTCGCTGGCCCAGCCCAAAACCACCTGTCGCATGATCGACGCATCCGATCCGGAGCGCGCGGCGCTCGCCGTAATCGACGCACTGGATTCCATCGGCGCGCTCGAACCGCGGCGTCGAGAGCGTCGTACGATCTCGCCGGCAATTCGGCCGGGTTTGCGCGGGCGCGATCTGTGGGTCGCCTGTGAAACCGACCTTGCCGGCAACATCACCCGCGCTTCGCTCGAATTGCTCTCCGAAGCAGACGCGCTTGTATCACGCCTTGGCGGCGCGGTCGTCGCGCTTGGCTATCCGGCGGCATTCGCGCGACACGCGGCGGTCGTCGCGAGCTACGGCGCCGATAGAGTTCTGGTACTCGATAATCCCGGCCTTGAAGGCTACGCACCCGGACGTGTGGCTGAAGCGGTCGCGCGGATTGTGCGCGAGCGCTCGCCGTGGGGGCTACTGCTGCCCGCGAGCGAGCACGGCCGCGATTGGGGACCGCGGCTGGCGGCGCGGCTGGGCCTGGGACTTACCGGCGATGCGCTCGGGATCGAGATTGACGATCGCGGACGAATGGTCGCGCTCAAGCCCGCCTTCGGGGGCAACGTGGTTGCGCCAATTTTGTCCAAGACCTATCCGCAGATGGCCACGGTGCGCGCGGGTGTACTCGAACTCGCCGAGCCTCAATCAGACAAACGCGCGCCGGTCGAAACAGTAAAGTCAGAAGCTGCGCCGGCCTTTATCCGGCTGGTCGCTTCGCATTCGCTGCTAGACGAAACCCTCGAGCCGCTCGAGGGCGCGGAGGTTGTGGTTGGTGTTGGCACTGGCGTCGGCAGTCCCGAAGGAGTTGCGAGGGCGGCGGCGCTGGCGCGAGTGATGCACGCGGCGATGTGCGCGACGCGGCGCGTTACGGATGCGGGCTGGATGCCACGGCAGTTG
>JAJZAG010000068.1 GCA_021799555.1 Deltaproteobacteria bacterium
GAGCGATTAGATCGCGAAGCTGCCGGTTGGAATGCGCGGGCGAGCCTTCACCCGAAAGCTCCTGCAAAATCCACGAATTAGCCGGGGACTGCCGTGGCACGCGCCGGCCGCGCGTGTATGGATATTGTCCCGGATCGTTGAGGTCGGCCGCATAATCGATTCCGGCAACGTCGTCGGGCCGATAGAAACGTTTTTGCGCAGTTGGGTCGTCCATCGGATTTCCTCAGGATACCTCGTTAGCGTGCAGGACCAGTATCCGCGCGCGGCGGCATCCTCATCGCCGACGCAAATCGCGTGCCCAGTTCCACTGATATCGCCAGATGCGTTCAAATGTCGAAGTCTTCTGAATCGCTATGCAAGTCCACGCGCCGGTGCAGGACGATCAAAAACCGGAAATTCGCCTGGGTCGGTTAGCGACGCCGAATCTGTATCCAAACGATGCAGATGGTTGATGATTCTTTATCGCGTGCCGCTGGCGAAGGTTGCGAGATTTTCGCAGAGAAACTCGCGCGGGGCGGGAAGGTTTGCAACGCGCGTGAACAGAAGGATAATCGAGCACAGGAAATACTTGCTGCCGTCGCCGAATAAACCGGCTCCCGCGCCGCGAATCAAAGTGTGCGGGGATCTTCTTAGCGGTTCGACGCCGCGCCGATTGGTCCAATCATGTCATTCAAAGAATACGCTTCCTTTGACGGTCTCGCCCTGGGGCGGATGGTGCGCGCGCGGGAGATCGCTCCTGAGGAGTTGATGGAAGCGGCCATCGCGCGCGCCGAAAAACACAACCCGAAACTCAACGCGATCGTTTTCAAGGACTATGATCGCGCCCTGAGTACGGCGCGCGAGCGCAAGCCGGGCGCCGCGCCGTTCGAGGGCGTGCCGTTGCTGCTCAAGGACATCATGGGCGACTGCGCCGGGATGCCGACGCGCTCGGCCTGCGCATACATTCCATCAACGCCGGTGCAGGCCGATGCGGAAGTCGTGGCACGTTACAAACGAGCGGGGTTTATCCCGTTTGCCAAGACCAACGCGCCCGAGTTGGGAATTCCTCCGGTGACCGAATCGCGTCTATATGGGCCGGCGCGAAATCCGTGGAATATCGAGCGAACTCCCGGCGGCTCGAGCGGCGGCTCCGCCGCGGCGGTCGCGGCCGGAATCGTGCCTGTGGCGCATGGCAATGACGGCGGCGGTTCGATTCGTATTCCGGCAGCATGTTGCGGGCTGGTCGGACTCAAGCCGACGCGCGGGCGAATCTCGCTCGCGCCGAATCTGGGCGACATTCTCGGCGGCCTGGTTGTCGAGCATGTACTTAGCAGAACCGTTCGCGACAGCGCGGCGGCGCTCGACGCGACGGCCGGTCCGATGCCGGGCGATCCGTATTTTCCGTGTCCACCTGCGACGCCGTATCTGAGCGCGGCGTCAACCCCGCCGAAACGGCTGCGAATCGCATTTTCGACTGAAAACCCCATGGGCGGACGCTTTCACGAAGATTGCGCCGCGGCAACAAGAAGCGCGGCGAAGTTATGCGAGCAACTCGGACACGAGGTCGAGGAAGCGGCGCCGCAGCTCAACTACCAGATGCTCGCGCAACTGTTCGATACCGTTTACTCGGCGGGCGTGGCGCTCTCAATCGAGGCGGTGCGGATGCTGACGGGCGCCGAGCCGACGCCGGAAAAATTCGAGACCTTCACCTGGAATCTTTACCACCGTGGTAAGCAGGTGTCGGCGTCGCAGTATCTGATTGCGCAGGCGATGCTGCAGCAGGCGGCGCGCCTGTTTGCGGGGTTCTTCGAATCGCACGACGTATTCATCACGCCGACCCTCGGTCAGCCTCCTCTCAAGGTCGGCGCGATCGATTTCATGAGTCCGGCCACGACTTTGCTCGACGGGAAAATCGCGAGCTTCGCTCTGCCCTGCCCGGTTTACAACATCACCGGACAACCCGCGATCTCGATACCGCTGCATTGGAATAACGAGGGGTTGCCGATCGGGGTGATGTTCGGCGGCCGCTACGGAGACGAAACGGTGCTTCTCCAGCTCGCGGGCCAGCTCGAACAGGCGCGGCCGTGGATCGATCGCAAGCCACCGGTTTGGGACTGAGCGGTTCCACGCGCGGGCGGAGCGGAGGCTAACACGCCACGCGCGCGGCTAAATCATGCGCGCCCGGTCAGGCGCGCGCGCTCGAGGACGTTCTCGAAGATCCTGACCGCGACGGCGTCGATCAGCATCCCTCCAGCTCCGGCTGCGCCTGCGCCTTGGCGCGTGGCCGCCTCGTACGCTTCCGACATCTTGCGCGCGTTTTCGATCTCGTGGGGAGTTGGAGCGAAAACGTCGTTGGCGATTTCGATTTGACTCGGATGGATCGCCCACTTGCCGACCGCGCCGAGCGTTGCGGCCCATGTCGATTCGCGCCGGTAGCCTTCGGGGTCGCGGTAATTTCCAAACGGTCCATCGATCGCGTCGATTCCCGCCGCCCGGCAGGCCGTGATCATCCGCACCCGCGCGTGATGCCACAGGTCGCCGGGATAGCGCAGCGCGGGATCGCTCGCGATTCCCATCCGCATCCCCTGGCTGGCCGAAAGATCTCCAAATCCCAGAATCAGCGCCTCGAGCCGCGGGCAGCACGCGGCGATCTCCTCGACATGCGCCAGCGCGGCGCTTTCTTCAATCAGCGCTTCGAGGCCAATGCGATTCTTGAGCCCGAGCTTAAGTTCAAGCTGGGTGAGCAGAGTGTCGAAGAACCATACGTCGCGCGGCGCCTTGGGTTTCGGAATGATGATAACGTCGATTCGGTCGCCCGCGCCTTCGACAAGTTCGACGATATCGTCATGCGCCCACTGGGTATCGGCACCGTTGACGCGAACGGCGCGAACTTTCTTGCCCCAGTCGAGGTCCTTGAACGCCGCGATTGCGTTTTTGCGCGCTTGCGGCTTTTGCGCGGGTGATACGGCGTCTTCGAGATCGAGGAAAACGAGGTCCGCCGGGGAAGCCATCGCTTTTTCGATCATCTTCACATTCGATGCCGGAGTTGAAAGCTCGGAGCGTCGCAGTCGCAGGGTCATGGTATTTCCTCAAGTCAATCGGCAGCGCCGAATTCGGCTAACACTTCGGCGGTATGCTCGCCAAGAGTCGGCGGACGCCGGTAAATGCCGGTGGGCGTTTCAGTCATCTTGATCGGACATCCAGCCAGGATAAGCGCGGGGTTTGCGCCCGGTTGATCCACGGCGACGAGCATTTCCCGTGCGCGCGGGTGAGGGTCGGCGAAAATGTCGCGCGCGTTATTCACGGGACCAACGGGCACCTTACCGCCGAGCGCGGCCACAATCTCGCGCGTCGGACGCGCGCGCGTCCATGCCGTCACCGCCTCGCGCACCATCGCGGCGTTCGCGACCCGGCGCGGATTGGTTCGCGTGCGATCGTCGGAAATCAGCTCGCGCCGTTCCATGATCTCGCAAAGTACCGCCCAATGATTCTCGCCCGGCGCCGCAATCGCGACCGCACCGTCAGCGCTCGGGAAAATATCGAACGGGCACAGCACCGGCGTGCCGTTGCCCTGCGGTACCCGCACGATACCGCCCCGCGAGTAGGCGTAAATGATTGCTTCGCACATCAGCAGGATCGCATCGTACATGGCAACGTCGAGGAACTGGCCCTTGCCTGTCGCGCGGGCGGCATGAATCGCGCTGACCACGCCGAGCGCGGCGAGCGTGCCGGGGTAGATATCGCCGATGCCGGGGCCGATGCGATAACCGCTGCTTCCCTCGGGACCGGTGAAGCTGACGAGGCCGCCCATGCTTTGCGCAACAATGTCGTAGGCGGGCCACTCTGAGTAGGGGCTTGCGCCGGTACGAGGATCGCCAAACCCGCGGATTGCGGCATAGACGAGGCGGGGGTTCACCGCGCGCAAACGCTCGTAGCCGACTCCGAGATGGTCCATCACGCCGGTGCGGGCATTTTCGACGAGCGCGTCGGCGCGCGCGGCGAGTTTCAGCAGCGTGGCGCGGCCGGTTTCGGATTTCAGATCGAGCACGATGCTGCGCTTGTTGCGATTCACGCTCGCGAAGTAGCCGCCGTAATCGCAATGCTCGCGATCTTCGGGCGCCGGCCCCATCGTGCGGCTCATGTCGCCGGTCGGCGGTTCGAGCTTAATAACGTCCGCGCCCAGATCCGCCAGCAGCATCGTGCAGAACGGCCCGGCCAAAGCCTGTGTAAGGTCAATTATTCGAACGTCCGACAGGGGACCGCGCCGCCCGGAAATCATCGCGCACCCCAATGCGAGCGGCGCTTGATCAACACCGTGCGCTCGCCCTCGAAGACGACGGTGCCGTCCTGTTTGACTCCCCAATGCTTGAAACGCACGATTCCGGCGTCAGCGCGGTCCGAGTCGCGCTTTTCGAGCACTTCCGAATACGCATACAACGTGTCGCCGTGAAACACGGGCGAAGTGAACTTGATGCCGGTGAGGGCCAGTTCCGCAAGCGCATTCTCGGCGGTGTCCTGCGTGGCGAGCCCGATACAAACCGAACCCGTGATGAGACCGAACACGAGCCGCCGTCCGAAATTGGTCGAGGCCATGCGATGCTCGTTGTAGTGGCTGTCAGCGGTGTTGAGTACCAGCTTGGTCAGGGTCTGATTCTCGACCTCGCCGATCGTGGTGCCGCGCGCATGGCGAATTTTGGCTCCGACCTCGAAGTCTTCGAAGTACGTCGATCGTCCGGTGAGCGCGGAGACTTTAACGGGCATCGGAGCGCCCCGCTTTGCCGAGCAGCTTGTCGGAAATAATGCGCATCTGAATTTCCGAGGTGCCCTCGAAGATCTTCGTCAGGCGCGCGTCGCGCCAGTAACGCTCGAGCGGAAAATCCTTCGTGTAACCGTAACCGCCGTGAATCTGCAGGGCCTCGCTGGTTACGCGCTCCGCCATCTCGGAGGCGAACAATTTCGCCATCGAGGCCTCCATCGCAACGTCTGAAGTGGCGCGATTATCGAGTTGATCGGCGACGTAGTAGGTCAATTGGCGCGCGGCCTCGATCTCGGTGGCCATGTTGGCGAGCTTGAATCGGATCGCCTGAAAATTCGCGATCGGCTGGGCGAACGCGATTCGTTTCTGCGCGTAGTTGAGCGCGTCTTCCAATCCTCCGCGCGCGAGTCCCACCGAGCGCGCGGCGGTATGCACGCGAGCGACCGCCAGAAAATTCGCGGTGTGGGCGAACGCCTTGCCCTCGCCGCCGCGTTCGCGGCCCATCAACGCTTCGGCGGGCAGGCGGAAGTTGTCGAAATTCAGCTCGAAAGTCTTCCAGCCGAAATAGCCGATCTTTCGGATCGGCGTTCCGGTCATCCCGGGTGGAAACTTTCCCGGTTCCTTGAGAATCAGGAATTGGCTGATGCCTTCGTGGCGGCGGCGCGGATCGGAAGGTTGATGCGTGCGCGCCAGCAGGGTGATGAAGTTCGCGCCGTCGGCGAACGTGCACCACATCTTTGAGCCATTGATCACCCATCCGTCGCCGTCGCGGGTCGCCTTGCAGGATACATTGGCCAGGTCGGAGCCGGCGTCGGCTTCCGACAGCGCCGCGGCTCCGAGAAACTCGCCGCGGGCAACTTTCGGCAGATACTCGCGGCGCTGCGCCTCGGTGAAACCGCCGCCGAGTCCGTTACCGCGCGCGATGATGCTGGCGACGCTCATCCACGCGCGCGCCAGTTCTTCGGTAACGATTACATACTCGGAAATGCCCAAACCCAGTCCGCCGTATTCCGCGGGGATGATGATGCCGAAGAAGCCGAGCTCGCCCATCCGCCGCCGCAGCTCCATCGGGATGTCGCCCTGCTCGGGATCGAGCCGGTTTGCGGCTGGCAGGACTTCGTTCATCGCGAAATCGCGCGCGGTCTGCTGAATGAGCCGCCGCTCTTCGGTCATGAATGCCATCGTCAGGTTCCTCTTCGCTTGGCGACCAGGTTGGTGCGCTCGTAGCTGATTACCAAATCGTCATGCTGATTGCGCGCCTCGGTCCGCCAGGTAACGATTCCGAAGTTCCCACGGCTCGCCGACTCGCGCTTTGATACGACAGTGCTGCGCGCGGTCAGAGTATCTCCGGGATATACTGGGCGATGAAATTCGAGCCCGTTGATGCCCAGAAACGGGCCGCCGGCTTCACTTAGATCCTCGACTGACATGCCAACCACAGTGCATGCGACCAGCATCGGGTTGACGACGGTATCGGGATGGCCGTGAGCGCGGGCGTACTCGGCGTTGAAGTACAGCGGACAGAAAGCCATCGTCGTGGTCGTGAAGAGCGTGTTGTCGCCGGCGTTAAGCGTGCGGCCCCAGTGATGTTCGAAAACCTGACCGACGCTGAAATCTTCGAAGGCGTGTCCTTTGGCGTAAAGCTTGAAATCTGAAAAATCTGAGGCGGCCATATTCAATGCTGTTAACAGACCCTTTCGCAAGCCGTCAATCCGTACATTTCGAGCTGTCATAAACAGTTGGAGAAGTCCGCGCAGTCAATTAGAGCCGAGCGATGGAAACGATCGGGCGGCGGCCAGACGCGCGCAGTGGCGCCGCGGGAGCGCCAATCTCCGGACGGACGGTCTGCGCGGCGGTTGCTAAGGGTTGAACTGGTTAAAGATGCCTGAGTACTCGAACTGCGATTGCAAGACGCCGCTGCAATCGTCGCTCGCGTACGACTCGACGCCGCCGGGGCATTGATTGTCGCGCGCGGCGGACCAAAACGAGAGCAGGCCGAAACCGTTTGCGAGCGCGTAGCTTTCAAGGAGCTGCGCGTCGGCGAGGGTGAAGGTCTCGCCGGAAACGTCGTTTACACCGATCATCGGGGTCACACCGATCATCGCGGCGAGATTGGCGGATGATTCCGCGGGGTATAGCGCGCTGAGCTGCGCGAGCGTCGCGGTGGCGGCGTTGATCGCGTCCTGGCCCATCTGCGAGTCGGGCTGTCCGTAGTCCATCGCCATCACGTTGACGGCGGCCAGCTTGACGCCCTTGTCGATCGCGTCCTGCACGACGTTGATTCCGTCCTGAGTCAGCCCGGTCGGCATCACGGGCAGCGTGAAGGACACTTTTAGATTCGGGTTGGCGGATTGCAACGCGGAGATCGCCTGATCGCGCAGGGCGATCGAGGCCGTGTCGGCGACGGCGGCGCCTTCGATATCGAAATCGATTCGGCTGAGTCCGTATTGAGAAATCACCGTCTGATACTGGGTCTGGAGGGCGCTTTCGCTGGGACAGGTTTCGGCGAGCTCGGAGCCGTCCTCGCCGCCAAACGAAACGATCACGTCACCGCCGATCGCGCGCAGATTTGCAATATCGGCGCTCAGAAAGCCCGGCGTCGAGAGCGGAATCACGGCGCCCCACTCGGCCGTGCATCCGCCGCCATCGACGATGAACGCGAGCGTATAAAACTTGCTGACCGCGGAGGCCGAGTTGGTCAACTGGAAGGTCGGGTACAGGGTCACATCAACGTACGGGGCAAAGAAGCGGCCGGGAAAGCCGCCGCCGCCCGTCGTGGCGATACTTGCGCAGGTGGTCGAGGTGACAGGCTCGCCGTTGACGGCGCATCCGGTGGGATTCGCGGGCGCGGCGCCGGTGCGATCGACGGCGGCAAGCCGAAAACTCACCGAACCGGCGGGCGGAATCGAGCGGTCGCGGCGGACGCCGTTGACGACATAGGTTTCGTTGGAACGGGATTTGATCTTTGCGCCGCGGAGGTTTGCGATCTTGTAGGGAAGCGAAAAGGCGAGCTGCCAATTGGTGATCGGATCTGTGGTACTGTTATTCGTGATCGTAACGACGGATTCGAACCGCTTCTTACTGTGGCGCACGATCGAGTAATCAATCGTCGCGATAGTCGTTGCCCCAGCGGGCGGGGCCGCGAGGGTCGCGGCGGCGATCGCGACGGTCGCGAGGGCGGCGCAAAGGCGCGGGCGGAGGCGATCGATATTCGGCAACACGGCAAAGGGCGGCACGAGATCCTCCTCGGTCGGGGCTTATGCGAGCATAACCGACACGGCTAATCGCGCAAGCGAATTTCTCGTTACTGCCTGAATGTATGATGAATAGCGACAGAATGTAGGGATAAGCGCGGTAAGGATTATCGCTGCGCGCGCTCGAGCATCTCGCGCGCGGCGCGGCGGAATTTCTCGCTCGAGGCGTCGCCGCCAAGCATCCGCGCCAGCTCTTCGGCGCGCGCCGATTCGGGCAAAATCACCACGCGGCTGCGGGTCGCGCCACGGCGCTCTTCTTTCTCGACGCGGAAATGGGTCTGGGCAAAAGCCGCGATCTGCGCCAGATGGGTGACGCAGAGAATCTGATGAAAGCGCGCAAGCTCGGCGAGCTTGCGGCCCACCACGCTTGCGACTTCGCCGCCGATTCCCGCGTCAACTTCGTCGAAGATCATTGTCGCAACGCCGTGCTGCTGCGCCTCGAGCCGCTTCAGCGCGAGCATCACGCGCGACAGCTCTCCGCCCGACGCGATCTTCGCCAGCGGCATCGGCGGCTGGCCCAAATTGGGCGCGATATGAAATTCAAGCGCGTCGGCGCCCGCCGGGCCGAGCGCGGTGCCGCGATGCATAAACGCGGCGGTTTCGGGAGCGAGCGGAGAAATGCGCGGGTCGAATCCGGGCGAACGCATCCCTAGCGACTTAAGCTCGGCCTCCATCTTGCGCCCGAGTTCGGCGCCAGCTGCCGCGCGGCGCGCGGACAGCGAGGCGGCCCGCGCGCCGAGTTCGTCGATTGCGGCGGCAAGATCGCGCGCGGCGCCGGCCTTCGACTCGGCGACGTTCTCGAGCTCGGCGATCTCGGCGCGCGAGCGCGCGAGCGTCTCAAGCGCGCTGTCAATCGAGCCGCCATATTTGCGCTTTAAGCGCACCAGCTCCTGGAGGCGGTTGTCGATCTCGTCCAAGCGCGCCGGGTCGGCTTCGATCCGGCCGGAATATGCTGATAAGGCCCGGGCGGATTCTTCAAGATTCGCGCGCGCCGACTTGATCATGGCGAGCGGCTCGGCAAGCGTCGCGTCGAGCGCGGCGGCTTCTTCGAGGCGCGCTTCGGCGGCGGCAATTGCGTCGAACGCGGCGCCTTCCGCACCATAGAGGGAAGCTTCGGTTTCGGCGGCCGCGGCGGCGAGGCGGGCGGCGTTGGCCAAGACGGTGCGCTCGACGGCGAGCGCGGCGTCCTCGCCCGGGACCAGCGCGGCGCGCTCGAGCTCGAGGGCGCGAAAGCGCGCAAGTTCGAGCAGGTCGGCGCGCTCCCGTTCGCGCCGCGCGAGTTCGGCTAATCGCGCTTCGAGCTCGCGGGTGCGATCAAACGCGCTGCGATAGGCAGCAATCTCGGCGTCGAGGCGCGCGTAGCGATCGAGAATTTCCAGATGGCTTTCGGCGCGGAGCAGGGATTGCTGTTCGTGCTGACCGTAAACCTGTACCAGCGCGGCGCCAATCTTCGCGAGCGCCTGGACGGTCGCGAGCTCGCCGCCGATCGTCACGCGCGAGCGGCCGCCTTCGGCGATCACGCGGCGCACCAGCAACTCGCGGGTCGCGGCGCCGGATTGCGCGAGCCCGGGAATCCCGCCGCCGATTTCAAATAGCGCTTCGACGACGGCCTCTTTCTCGCCGATGCGAATCATGTCAGGCGAGGCGCGTCCGCCGAGCAATAATCCCAATGCGGTCAGGATGATCGTTTTGCCGGCGCCGGTTTCGCCCGAGAGCACGTTCAAGCCAGCACCGAACTCCAGCTCGGCTTCCTGGATAATAGCGAAGTTGCGGATGCGCAGTTCGACCAGCATCGCGCGCCGCTAGCCCCAGTGAAGTTTGTCGCGCCAGATCTCAAAGTACGGATGAACCGACCGCACGAGAGCCACGGCGGAGCGCCCACGACGGACCTGAATCGAGTCTTCCGGTCCGACGAGCGAGGACTCCTGTCCGTCAACGATCAGCGTCGCGTCATGGTCGGATGCCTTAACGCGAATTTCGATCTCGAAACTGTCGGGCAGCACGACCGGCCGGTTGGACAGCGTATGCGGACAGATCGGCGCGAGCAGCACGACGCCAAGGGTAGGATAGATGATCGGGCCGCCGGCGCTGAGCGCATAGGCGGTCGAGCCGGTCGGCGTGGCGACGATCAACCCGTCGGCGCGGTACGAGCAGAACGGCTTGTGATCGGCCGCCACTTCGAGCTGAAGCATCCGCCCGAGCGGTCCGCGATTGAGCACGATATCGTTGACGGCGATGAAGCGCTCGAGGCGCCGCGAGTCGCGCTCAAAGCGTTCGACGGTGGTGTCGAGTGTGATTCTGCGATCGACTTCGAAATCGCCGGCCAGCACACGGTCGAGCGCAGACTTCGCTTCTTCGATAGTCACCTCGGTCAAGAAGCCCAAGCCGCCGAGATTGACGCCCAGGATCGGAGTTTCGCGCGCCGACGCCATCCGCGCCACGCCGAGCAGGGTTCCATCGCCGCCGAGCACCACGATCAAATCCGAACGTTCGGAAAGCTCGAAGCGCGGAGTCGGCGCGGCTCCGATTTGGTCCGCGATGTCAGGATCGGCAAGCACGGCGAGCTTGCGGGTGCGCAGGCGGCGCGCGAGCGTTTTCGCCAACAAGACCGCGTCGGGCCGATCACGCTTGACGACGAGTCCGACCGATTTTATGGAGCGCTTCGACACCGCGCTCTGGCAAATATCATGCGCCCGATTGCGCGGCAACGCGCGGCGCGCGCCGCACGAACGCAAACGATTCAGTGCGAGATCGATTCGCCCGACGGTATGTTCGGATTCTTTCCATAGACAATCGCTTCGGCGTCAAGGTAATAGCCAACCAGGCCCTCCGTGGTCTGCGATTTGCTGGTGAGGATCACGATCGCGTCGGCGCCGCTCTCGCACGCCTTGCGAATAGCGGCCGGCAGCACGTCGGATTCGGAATCGTAAACGCTGCCGGTTACCTCAACGAGTCCGACCTTGCGATACTCCGTAAGCGGCTCGTGACGGAGCACGGGCATGTTGCAATCCGGAGGTTTGGCGGCGTTGCCCGACGACTCGATTTCGGTATAGACCGCCTGCGGAGGCAGCGTGGCGGCTTTGACGCATCCGAGTGCGCAAATCGACGCCGAGCAAATCGCGATCAGAGCCAGGAGTTTTTGCACGGTGACAACACATAGCCGCATTCGGCGTCGCTCGGCAAGCCTGCGGCGCGCTGCCCGCCCGCGATGACAGAGCGGGCGCGATCGCGATAAGATGCCGGCCAGGCGGGGTACGAAGCCCGCCGCGCAAACGCCGATGACTGCCGCAAAGAATAATAATCGCCCGTTACTCGGCGCGCACGTCTCGATCGCCGGTGGCCCCGCCGAAGCTCTGAATCGTGGCAAGGAGTTTGGCTGCGACGCAATTCAAATCTTCACCAAGTCGTCGCGCCAATGGGCGGCAAAACCCTATAGCGAAGAGGAAATCGCCGCGTTCAAGCGCAATTGGCGCGAGACGGCAATCGGCGCCGTTATTGCCCACGATTCCTATCTGCTCAACCTCGGCGCGCCAGCCGAGGCGCTGCGCAAACGTTCGGTCGGAGGATTTATCGACGAGCTCGAACGGTGCGAAGCGCTCGGCATTCCGAACCTGATCGCGCATCCGGGCGCCCACGTCGGCTCGGGCGAAGAGGCTGGAATCAAAACGATTGCGAAATCGATCGACGAGGCGCACGCCGCGTGCAAGGGTTTCACGGTAAAGGTCACGCTCGAAATCACCGCCGGTCAGGGCACCACGCTGGGTTATAGCCTTCCGCAGATGGGCCAGATATTCGACGCGGTCAAGGAGCACGATCGATTGCGGCTTTGCTTCGATACCGAGCACGCGTTCGCCGCCGGCTACGATCTGCGCTCGGCCGAGGGTTATGAGCGGGCGTTCTCGGAATTGGATAAGTATATCGGCCTCAAACGCCTGGCCGCGTTTCATTTGAACGATTCGCTCAAGCCCTTCCACTCCCGCGTCGATCGCCACCAGCATATCGGCAAAGGCTACATTGGCACCGAGGCGTTCGCGCGAATCGTCAACGACCCGCGCTTCCGCGGCCTGCCGATGTGCCTTGAAACCGAACCGGGCGAAGACAACCAGGATTTAGCCGCGGACCTCGCCACGCTTCGCGGCCTGCTCAAGTAACTACCCACACGCCGCGCGACCACATGATCAAGCGAATACTTACTGGAGATCGGCCTACCGGGCCTCTGCATCTGGGACATTATGTCGGCTCGCTCGCCAACCGCGTACGCCTGCAGAACGACTACGATACTTTCGTGCTGATTGCCGATATTCAGGCACTGACCGACAATTTCGAGCGGCCCGAGATGCTCGAGGCCAACGTGCTGGAAGTCGCAACCGACTATCTGGCGGTGGGCCTCGATCCCGCCAAAGTGAAGATCGTCGTTCAGTCGATGGTGCCCGAGCTGACCGAACTGACAATCTATTTCATGAACCTGGTAACGACGGCGACGCTCGAGCGAAACCCTACTCTCAAGGAAGAAATCAAGCAGAAGAATTTCACCAAGGGACTCCCAGTCGGATTTTATACCTACCCGATCTCGCAAGCGGCCGATATCACGATTTTCAAAGCCGATTTGGTGCCGGTCGGCGAGGATCAACTGCCGATGATCGAGCAGACGCGTGAAATCGTGCGGCGCTTCAACCGGCTATACAAAAAGATCCTCGTCGAGCCGCGCGCGATGGTGGGGCAGGTCGCGCGGCTTCCGGGCACCGACGGGGGCGCCAAGATGTCCAAGTCGCTTGGCAACTGTATCTATCTGGGCGATTCGTCCGAACAGGTGCGCAAGCGGGTGATGTCGATGTACACCGACCCGACCCGGATTCACGCCACCGATCCCGGCCACGTCGAGGGCAACCCCGTGTTTACCTACCACGAAATATTCAACCCCAACAAAGCCGAAGTTGACGATCTGAAAAACCGTTACCTGAAGGGCACCGTCGGCGACGTAGAGGTCAAGGAAAAGCTGTACCTGGCGCTGGACAGCTTTCTCGAACCAATCCGCGCGCGCCGCGCCGAGCATGCCGCAAAGCCCGATCGAGTGAAGGAAATACTGGTCGAGGGAACGCGCAAGGGCCGCGCCGTCGCGCGCGACACGATGGAAGAAGTGCGCGCCGCGATGAAGATCGCCTACAAGTTCTAGCCGCGGACAGGGAAACAGTAAAACAGTCCACAGATTTCACAGATTAACACACATTAGCCATTCCGCGCCGAAGAGGCGCAAAGTGGCTGACTGTA
>JAJZAG010000418.1 GCA_021799555.1 Deltaproteobacteria bacterium
ATTCATGCACTGGATGGAGATCGAGGATCACGATTACACGGAGGTTGGCGAGCCGGAGCTCGCGCATACGATTCGGGCGGACGGCGACAAACTGTTCGGCGAATTATCCGCCGCGAGCCCTGACACCCGTCACGACGCCGCGTTCGACGCGCTGCACGCGCGGCTTGACGATCTTATCGCGATGAACCAGGCGGCGATGTTTCGCGCCGACAGCCGTTCCACCGAACTGGGCCGTCGGCTGACGTATCAATTCGCCGCGAGCCTTGTGCTGGTGCTGATCTTCGGCGCGGCGATTTCGTGGGGACTCGGATGGTCAATTTCGCAGCCGCTGATCGAAGTCGCCGAACGCTTGCGCGGCGTCGGCCAGCGCCGCGCGCAAATGCGTTTAGGTCCGCAGAAGTTCGCCGAGCTGGATGCGGTCGCGCGCGAGTTCAATCAAATGGCGGATCGCCTCGAGAACTTCGAAAAGCTCAACGTCGATCGGCTGGTCTATGAAAAGAGCAAGACCGAGGCGATCATCGAGAGCCTCGAGGACGGCGTCGTTCTGATCGATTCCGACGGCAGGGTTGCGCATATCAACGAGATCGCGGCGCTGATTCTGGGCGTCGAGACGCGCGACGCTCTCGGCAGTCCATTCGACGATCTCAGCAGCAACCATCCACACTATCTGCGCGTGCGCGACGCCCTGCGAAATCTGCGCAAGGCCGATCCGGCAAGCCAGCGAATCGAAGTGCAACTGCACGTGCGCGGCCGCGACCACACTTACATCTTAAAGCCTGTCCCGCTTCATCATGACAAGGGCGCTCCGCTCGGCACGCTGCTGATCCTTCAGGATGTGACCTACCTGCGCGATCAAGATCGCGCCCGCGCCAACTTGATCGCCACTCTGTCGCATGAGCTGCGCACTCCGCTGACCTCGCTCGCGCTTTCCGCCGAGTTGCTGCGCCGCGACAGCGCGGCGCTCGACCCCAAGCAGCGCGAATTGCTCGAGGCCATACTCGAAGAGTGTGCGCGGATAAAGGCGCTCAGTGACAATCTGCTCAACCTCGCGCGCGGCGAGCTGGCATCAATCACGGTTCAGCGCGAGCGCCTCGACCTGTGCCAGATTATCGATGAGGTGGTGCATCGCTTCGGCCTGCAGGCCGAAGACAAGCATGTGCGTCTAAGCACACACCTGGAGCCAGTGCCCGAGATATCCGGCGACGCGGTCAAACTATCGTGGGTTGTCTCGAACTTGATCGGCAACGCGCTGCGCTACACGCCCGGCGGCGGAAAGATAGAGGTGGTGGCGCGTCCGATCGATTCGAAGGTGCGTCTGGAAGTGGCGGATTCGGGTCCCGGAATTCCGCCCGAAATCCGCGAACATATCTTCGAGCGGTTCGCGCAATACGGCCGCGGCGGAGTTGAAAAAGGCTCGGCTGGCCTGGGTCTCGCAATCGCCAAGGACATCGTCGCCGCCCACGGCGGAAGGATTTTTGTCGATAGCGACATCGGTTCGGGAAGCCGCTTTGTTGTCGAGCTGCCGGCAGGAGGAAACCTCTGATGGCGTCGCTGCTGATCGTCGACGACGAGAAGAATATCCGCCGCAGTCTCGTCACTTTCTTCGAGTCGCTCGGCCATTCGGTGGCGTCGGCGGAAAACGGCCGCGAGGCTATCTTGATTCTCTCAGGCCGTGAGTTTGATCTCGTTCTGACCGATTTCAGAATGGCGGAGATGAGCGGCCTCGAACTGATTGAAGAGCTGCACCGATCGCGGCCGGATTGCCTGGTTATCCTAATGACCGCGTACGCGACCGTCGAGAATGCCGTCGCCGTGATGAAGGCGGGCGCGTACGATTACGTCACGAAGCCGTTTTCCCTCGAACAGATCCGCCATGTCGTAGAGCGCGCGCTCGAACTGCGTGGCCTGCAGGCGGAAAATCGCGCGTTGCGCGACGCGATCGATGAAGCGCCGATGCTCGATTCCAAGAGCGCCGCGATGACGCATCAGCTCGAACTCGCGCGCCAGGCCGCCGCCAGCGACGCCACCATCCTGTTGACCGGCGAGAGCGGCACCGGCAAAAACGTGCTCGCCCGGCAGATCCATCGATGGAGCCGGCGCGCCGACGGCCCGTTCGTGGTCGTCAACTGCACGACTCTGTCAGACGAGCTTCTCGAGAGCGAACTGTTCGGGCACATGCGCGGGTCCTTCACCGGCGCGGTCAAAGACAAGCCCGGACGGCTCGAAGCGGCCGATCGTGGAACCGTGTTCCTCGACGAGATCGCGGACCTGACGCCGACGTTGCAGACCAAATTTCTGCGTTTCGTGCAGGAGCAAAGCTTTGAGCGCGTAGGCGGCGACAAAACGATTCGCGTCAACGCGCGGATTATCGCCGCGTCGAATCGCGATCTTGAAGCGGAAGTCGCCGCGCGCCGCTTTCGCGAGGACCTCTTCTACCGTCTCAACGTCATCACGATCGGAGTGCCCGCGCTGCGCGAGCGGCGCGAGGATGTTCCCGCGTTGGCAAACTGGATGCTTAAGGCGGCCGCGATCCGCCATCAACGGCCCGCAATGCGCCTGTCTGCGGAAGCGGCAGCCGCGATCTCGAGGTATCGATGGCCCGGCAACGTGCGCGAGTTGCGCAACGCACTCGAGCGCGCCGCGGTCCTTTCGCGCAGCGACGAGATCACGCGCGAAGATTTGCCTGA
>JAJZAG010000419.1:0-1583 GCA_021799555.1 Deltaproteobacteria bacterium
GTAGTTCTCCATACTAATCTCGGCCGGGCGCTGCTGGCCGAATCCGCGATCGAGGCAGCGGTTATGGCCGCGCGTTCGCCAGTTAATCTCGAATATAATCTCGAGTCGGGTGAGCGCGGCGACCGCGATGCGATTATCGAGGACGTGCTCTGCGCGCTGACCGGCGCTGAGGCTGCCACTGTTGTCAACAACAACGCGGCGGCCGTATTGCTCACGCTAAACACGCTCGCCTCAGGACGCGAGGTAATAGTGTCCCGCGGCGAGCTGATCGAGATCGGCGGAGCGTTTCGCATCCCGGATGTAATGACCCACGCGGGTGCGCGCCTGCGCGAGGTCGGGACGACCAATCGAACCCATCCGGGCGACTATGAAGGCTCGATCGGCCCCGACTCCGCGCTCCTGATGAAAGTGCATCCGTCGAACTACCGTATCATCGGCTTTACGGCGGAAGTGCCGCTTGAGGATCTCGTCAGAATTGGACGCGAACACGGCCTTGAGGTCGTTGAAGATCTAGGCGCGGGCGCGATCGTGGATTTGGCGCGCTACGGATTGCCGCACGAACCGGTCGTTGCGGAGCGAATCGCGGCCGGCGCGGCACTCGTGACATTTTCGGGCGACAAGCTGCTCGGCGGCCCACAGGCCGGTCTGATCGTGGGGCGGCGCGAGATGATTGCGAGGCTCAAGGCAAATCCCCTTCGGCGCGCGCTGCGGTGCGACAAGCTTACGCTCGCCGCGCTCGAGGCAACGCTCAGGATCTACCTTCGTTCGGCGGATATCGCACGGGAAATTCCTACCCTTCGCCTGATGCGTAGAAAGCCAGCCGAGCTGCGCTTGGTCGCGGAACGGTCGCGCTCGATAATCGCCGAGCGGCTTTCCAGCGATTTCAACGTCGAAGTGTGCGACACCGCGTCGCGAATCGGTTCAGGCTCGATGCCTGATGCCGCACTTGCGTCGTGCGGCGTCAGAATCACGAACGCGCGCGTGTCGGCGGGTGCGATTGCCGCGATCTTCCGGCGCGCAGGCATCATCGGGCGGGTCGCCGACAATTCGTTTATGCTCGATATGCGGACAATTGAAGATCCCGCAGTCTTCGCGGTCGAGCTCACACACGAATGAACTACAATCGGCGCGCGATCGCGGCGCGCTGGGAGGTGCATCATGCCGGATAAAACCTACAAGATCATCGACATCGTCGGCGTGTCCGACGACAGTATTCAGCAGGCGGTGCGCAACGCGCTCGCCAAGGCGCAAAAAACAATTCGGAATATCGACTGGTTTGAGGTCAAAGATATTCGCGGCGCGGTCCATAAGAACGGCACGCCGGAATTTCAGGTCGAAGTGCGAATCGGCTTTCGACTCGAGGGCGACGCGGTCAACTGAGACGGGGAGGACGAGATGAAATTCGGCGCCTTTCTGATGCAGACAAATCCGGCGAGTCTGGCCGCGGTCGCGCGCAAGGCCGAAGAACTCGGCTATGAGTCGCTATGGATTCCCGAGCACATCATTTTGCCCGTCCAATACAAATCACCCTATCCGTATTCGTCGAGTGGCCGGATGCCCGCGCCGCCCGAAACTCCACTGCA
>JAJZAG010000419.1:1593-2671 GCA_021799555.1 Deltaproteobacteria bacterium
GCACGATCCGATGCTGGCGCTCGCGTATATAGCCGCGGTCACCTCGCGCATTCGGCTCGCTACCGGCATCTACGTCCTTCCGATCCGTAATCCATTTGCGACTGCAAAGGCCGTCGCCAGCCTCGACGTGCTCTCGGGCGGGCGTTTTATCTTCGGAGTTGGAATCGGATGGCTCGAGGAGGAATTCAGCGCTGTCGGCATGAACTTCAAGGATCGCGCGATTCGCTCGCGCGAGTACGTCGGCCTGCTCAAAGAATTGTGGACCAAAGCCGATCCAGTCTTCAAAGGCAAGACGGTAAGTATCGAAGGATTTCGAATGATGCCCAAGCCGGTGCAGAAACCACATCCCCCGTTCGTCTTCGGAGGCCATACTGAACCTTCCCTCAAGCGGGCTGCGCGACTTGGCGACGGATGGTACGGAATCGCCGAAAGCCTGGCCGAGATACGCGGCGTGATCACGCGCCTGCGCGAACACGAGGCGGCGGTTGGCCGCACTACGCCTCTCGAGTTGACAGTCAGCCCACGCGTGGGCGGACCGGTCACAGTCGATCAGGTCCGCCAACTTGCTGAAATGAGCGTATCGCGGATCATCCTCGGCACGACGCCGTCGACTCGCGAGCAACTCGTCGAGATGGAGCGATATCGGGACGACCTGATTGCTAAGGTGTGAGGCGCCGCTCGCCGGCGATTTTTTCCCGCTGTACCACCCAAAAATGCTTGGCTAGTCGCGCCCGCCGCGGATATCATCAGAGCGGTTTCACGCCCCCAGCGGAGGCGCGCACGCTCGATGAAAAAATGCCCGTCCTGCGACAGAACCTATCCTGATACCGAGACATTTTGCGAGACCGACGGTACCGCTTTGGTCGGAGCCGATCCCGCGTTCGTGCAAGGTGCGGCCGGTGGCGCATCCGGACCCACGGAATGCCCCGTTTGTGGCGGCAAGGCGGAACCCGGCGAAGTGATCTGTAATTTCTGCGGCGCACGGCTGACCAACGAACCACCTTCAGAGCCGCAACGTTCGTATCCCGTCCGCGAACCCTCCGGCGCGCAACGCCCGAGCCCCGGACGGGATCGGACC
>JAJZAG010000420.1 GCA_021799555.1 Deltaproteobacteria bacterium
TCATGGACTTAAGCGACGCCCATCCGCGCTCGAAAAACACCGCGCCCGCCCACACCACGACCGGCGTCGCGAGCGCAAGCATCAGCCACGGCGCGGCGGCGTCCGGCACGATCGCCGCGCTCCACGTCTCGGGCAGCATCGCGAGGGCGAGAATCGGCACCGTCAGCGCAAGCGCCGTCCAGAAGCGAATTGTCATGTAGGCGAGTTCGGGATTCTCGGTTTCGGCCGCCGACGGCGTCATCGGCTCGAGCGCCATCCCGCAGATCGGGCATGCGCCTGGCGCGTCGCGCACGATCTCAGGATGCATCGGGCAGGTGTATTTGGCGCCCGGCGGCGCCGATGCGGCGAGCACGGCCGATTTTTCCAGCGCCGTCATCGCGGTGCCGGCGATAAATTCCTCGGGGTTCGCTTTGAACAGCGCGACGCACTTGTCGTTGCAGAAATACCAGGAGACGCCGTTGCGGACCACGACGCGATCGGTCGCGGTGGTATCGACTTCCATGCCGCAGACCGGATCGATCGCTATATTGGGCGGTGCGCCGGCGGTCGCGTGGGTCTGGTGATGCGGGTCATGCTGCGAATAGTCCATCGCGAATTCCTCCGCGGGGCTGCAATACTCCCTGGGAGTATGTTACCCTTTGGCTGCATATGGCGAAAGCGCAACGGATCGTGCGGGCGCGGGCTGCGGCGGCGCGCGCAACAAAGAAATCGCATCCCCGGCCTGCCGCGCTCAACCGCGAGTTCGGCGTGCGCCTCGAGCGCGCCTGCGGCCAGCTTCGCGGCGTCGCGCGGATGCTCGCCGAAAACACTTACTGCATCGATGTGCTGCAGCAGCTCTCGGCGGTGCGGCGCGCGCTCGATCGGCTCGCGCTGCTGATCGTCCGCGATCACCTTGAGAGCTGCGTTGCCGACGCGATCATGCGCCGCGACGCACAGGCCAAAATCACCGAGCTGGTCGAAACGCTCGACCGTTTTCTGGCTTGAACGGATCCGCCGATCGCTCGCTCGAAGCGGCGCCGCGCGGCCGTTCGCGGATTGCCGCCGAACTCGCGGCGATTTTCTATATCGCGATTATCGCGCAGATTGCCGCGCTGACCGGCGCGTTTTACCTGATGTTCCCCGAGTTGGGTGCGCTCTCGCACGACGTGCTGACCCGGCCGCGCGGAGCGTGGGCGCGTGCGCCGGTCGCACTGATTGTCACGCCGGCCGTGGCGGCAATCATCGGGATCTTTTTCACGCGCGCGCTGCCGTATGGATTTGCTTCGGTGATGTTGACAATCGGCGGTGCGGTGATTGTGATTCTGGCGATGCGCTCGCCGATCGCGCCGGCGATTTCGGCGGGATTGCTGCCCCTCGTGCTGGGCATCAAAAGTTGGTGGTACCCACCCGGAATCTTGTTCGGCAGCGTGCTGCTGGCGGTCGGAGCCGGAGTATGGAACCGAATTGAGCGGCGCAACTTCGGCGACCGCGTATTCGAGGCGGCCGACACATATGAAGACGCGCTGGAGCTTGCACCCTCGGGAGCACGATGGATGGGCGCGTTTGCGATATTTGTCGCGCTTGCGATGTTCGCGGTCGAGGCGACGGGCTTGCGGTTCATCCTATTCCCGCCGCTGGTGGTGATTGGCTACGAGATGCTGGGGCATCCTGCGGTCTGTCCCTGGGCGCGGCGTCCGCTGGCGTTGCCGGTCGCGTGTTTCTTAACCGCGTCGGGCGGTCTGCTCTGCGTTCGCCTTCTGGGTGCGGACGCCGCCGCGGCGGGACTCGCGATGGCGTGGGGGCTTATCGTGTTGCGCTATTTCGATCTGCACATTCCGCCCGCGCTCGCGATCGCGCTGCTGCCGATGGTGATGAATCATCCGACCTTGTGGTACGCGGTATCCGTGGCGATCGGGACTGCGATGCTGACAGTCTGGTTTCTCACCTACGGCGTGATTTTCGACGCGACTGCGGTGGGAGTCCTGCGCGCAAAAAAAATCGCTGCGCAATCCCTCGTCGGCAGATGGTATCCGCCGTAATGCGCGGGACCGGCCCTTGCGGAAGTTACTTGCGCCGCTTGCCGATCGAGTCTTCGAACCGGTTGAGTGTCGCGTCGGTGCGGCGCCCGGTCGCAACCGCCTCGAGCTGGGTGCGGATGCGGTTGGCGAGCTGATGGCGAAAAACCGGCTTGGCGAGAAAGTCGCTGACGCCGAGTCGGATTCCTTCCGCGCGCGCGTCCAGATCGTCACGCGCGGTGATCATGATTATCGGGATCTCCGCAGTGTCCGGATTATTTTTGAGCGCTTTGCAAACCTCAAAGCCGTCCATCTCCGGCATCATCAGGTCAAGCAGTATTACGTCGACTTCGTACTCCTGCACCAAATTGAGGCATTCGGTTCCAGAACTGGCCTCAAGTGGGACAAAGCCTTCGCGTTGGACATGACGCGCCAGAATCGCGACGGTATCCGGATCGTCGTCAACAACCAAAATTCGGGGCAGGCGAGTCGATTCGTCCATTTGCGCCTTCGGTATCCTCAATCTTCTTCGGTCTCGTCTGATGCGGCTTGCGCGATCACGCCGCAACGCCTGAGCTTTGCGGCAAACGTCGTGCGCTTGAGGCCCAACAGCCGCGCGGCAGCCTGTTTGTTACCGCCGGTCTGCTTTA